>DRLZ01000163.1 GCA_011322755.1 Crenotrichaceae bacterium | reverse complement strand
CCCGTCTTATTTAGGTAGAAGATAGCATTGACGATATCACGCTTGCTGTGTTTTGAGCCTGCACCCCCACGGTTATCGACTGGATCAAAATAATGTTTAATGAGCACCCATTCGTCATCTGAAATATCGCTGTCGTTCATAGTCTTAAGAAATTACTTGATGTTAAAACGCTTATTATATGATAAAAATATAAATTTTGACCAGACAGCTTCTTAGTGTGGTTGCAAAAGGTGAAACGATTGCTGAACATCAGCGCTGTTTTAGCATTGTTGGTGACACTGCTTGTCATCACTTAAAACTCAACAACGAACCAAAGGCCGATTGCCAACGCTATGATCATTTATTGGGAGCACACAATGTCCATATGATTTGCTGACGCAATGAAAAGATTTATGCCTCTATGGAATGGCGGAAACGTGGGCTGAAATTAAAGCAGAATCGCCACATAGAAAACAAGATTTATCACCAGCGCTCTTGTTGAGCCAGCTGGTGAATGACGAAGTAACAGACCGCTATGCACGTAGTCTACGATACCAATTGAAAGTAGCCAGGTTTCCCATTCATCGTGATTTGTTTAACTTTGAATGGGGAGAAAACTCGCTTTCATAACAACAGGTAGAGCAACTGGCAACAGCAAAGTTCATGGACGACGCACACAACTTTATTCTCGTTGGCGGCACAGGAACAGGCAAAACACATCTTGCTAGAGCATTAGGTGTAGCCGCAGTGCATCAAGAAAAACGAGTGCGGTTTTTTTTAATGCCGTTGATATAGTGAACCGACTCGAACAGGAAAAACAGCAAGATAAAACCGGGACAATGGCAAGAAAACTCATTACAGATGGATGCTGTTATTTTTGATGAATTGGGGTATCTACCATTCCCAAAATCAGGTGGAGCGTTGCGATTTCATTTAATCAGCCAACTTTATGAGCGAACCACGCTGATTATCACAACCAATCTAAAGTTCAGCGAATGGGTACAGGTTTTTGCTGATGCAAAAATCACAGCAGCATTTCTGGATCGAATGACTCACCACTGTGACATCATTGAAACAGGGAATGATTCTTACCGAATTAAGCACCGAAAATCAGGGATAAAATCAGATTAACCTACTAAACTATCTGGTAACTTTTCAATGCTGATTGACAAAGCTGGACTGTTAACAATGCGTTAGCGGTTATTATCACAGGAACTGGAAAGCGGGAAGCAGTAGCATTTGAAGCAAATCCAGCCGCAGCTCCTGTTTTGCATGTGGAATATAGCAATTAATCGGTTGTTTGATCTGCCAGGAGCTTGTTTAATCCCTCACAGGGCATTGCTCTGTGAATAGCGGGGAACGATTGATTTTTAGGGAAGCTGTACAAGAGTTTCTGGTTCCCAGCTATCTTGTTTATGATTAACAATAACAGTTGTGTAAATCCCGCCACGGACATTAAACCGTCCGGTTAGTCTCATAAAGCGTGGTTTACAGAGTGTCGCGAGATCATTCAAGATTTGATTGGTGATGTCCTCATGAAAAGCACCTTGTTCACGAAAAGCCGTAACATACAGTTTCAATGATTTAAGTTCAACGCAATGTCGGTCAGGAATGTATTCAAGGATCAGTGTTGCAAAGTCTGGTTGACCTGTTTTTGGACACAGACAGGTAAACTCGGGTATTTCGATTCGAACCGTATAATCATTCCCGGGATGGGGATTATCAAAAGATTCCAGTATCTGCTGTTGGTCGGTGTTCATGTTACTGCCTTTGGTGATTGTTGAATGTTTGAGTGGGTCTGTTAATCATGCTTATCTGGACAGCGCTGTGTTGAAATAATCATGAGAAATCAATCATCTGTCAGGCGACTTAAAATGCGACAATCGATGATTGATCTGAAAATAGTGTTTTCGATATGAATACAATATAATAACCCACAACTTCTGTGTTTATTGTATCAGTCGATCAAATAACTCCCATATCATGCGCCTGGAAAAAATCCGCTTGTCCGGGTTCAAATCCTTTGTTGATCCAACCACTGTTGCTCTCCCCGGCAGTTTGATATGTGTTGTCGGGCCAAATGGTTGCGGAAAATCAAATATTATTGATGCAATCCGCTGGGTGATGGGTGAAAGTTCTGCCAAACATCTACGTGGTGGTTCGATGACAGATGTGATTTTTAATGGCTCAGGTAGTCGAAAGCCTGTGGCAATGGCATTTGTTGAACTTGTGTTTGACAATAGCGATGCAGCAGTTGGCGGTGAGTATGCAAAATACACGAGTCTGGCGATTAAACGGCAGCTCAGCCGTGACGGACAATCACTGTATTTTCTCAATGGCAGTCGCTGTCGGCGTAAGGATATTGTGGATATTTTTCTGGGTACCGGTCTGGGACCAAGAAGCTACGCGGTGATTGAACAAGGCACAATTTCTCGCCTGATTGAAGCCAAACCGGATGAAATGCGGGTTTTTATAGAGGAAGCAGCGGGTATTTCCAGATACAAGGAGCGTCGACATGAAACCGAAATACGCATGCGTCACACCCGCGAGAATCTGGAACGCTTGATTGATTTACGCGACGAAGTCGAGAAACAGGTTGGACATCTGCGCCGGCAGGCTGATAAAGCTGAAAAATTCAGAACATTGCGCGATGAGAGTCGTCTGTTGCATAAGCAATTATTGGCAATGCGCTGGCAGGAATATGACAAGGAATTCCAGTCGTTTGAGCAGTTAATTGATTCTGCAGCAGCAACAGTGAATGAGCGGATGTGGGAAAAACACGCGCTGGATCAAGCGATTGAATCTGCAAGATCTGATTATAAACAAGCGCAACAGGAATTAAACGATCTCCAGGCGGCTTATTATCAAGCCAGTTCGCAGGTGACACAGACGCAACAGGCAATAGCACATTCACAATCAGCGTCTGAAAAAATGCAGCAAGAGTTACAGCAATTGCTGGAATCAAAACAACAATCAGCACTTGAATCGGAGACAGATGAATCGCAATTACAACAGATTCATGATGACCGGGCTGGTTTTATCGCTGAGCTGGAAGAGAATCTGGCCTTAACTGAAGAATTATCGGAACTCCAAGAAGCAGCACAACAAGCGCAAAGTCAGTGGAATACCGAGTGGGAAGCCGTGCGCCAGCAGATTTCTGACAAGCAATCTCAATATGCCATTTGCGAGCATACACTGGAGAAGGCAGAGGAAACCCGCCAGCAACTCGTGTTGCGTTGTGATGCTTTCAAAAATGAATATCAACAAGCCAAACAAAATGATTTGAGTGAGGAAATTGCAACGTTTAGCGAACAATGCGAATTACTTGAGCAGCAACAACAGGCATTGCATCAACGTCTGGCTGTACTGGATAACGATTCTCAACAACTGCGCAAGCAATTGTTGGACAAGCAGACGGATCTTCATCAGTATCAACAACAGTTACAAACCACACAAGGTAAAATCAGTTCACTTGAGACATTGCAAAAAAATGCCACCGGTGAGGATAATCAAGCAATTGACAACTGGCTTGATCAGCAAGGGCTTGGTCGCGCGCCCCGCCTTGCAACCCAAATTGATGTCGAGAACGGATGGGAAACTGCTGTAGAAACAGTGTTAGGGCACTATCTGGAGGCTGTCTGTGTTGATAACTACCAGCAATTACATGACAAATTACCGGAGCAGCAACCGGATCCACTCAGTCTGATTGCCAGATCACAATCCAGATCGATAGATGACCAGAATTTCGCAGACTTAATCCCGTTAAATCAAAAAGTCAAATCAGACTGGGCTGTGGACACCTTGCTCAATCAAACATATTGCGTTGCCGATATACAGGAAGCCAAGGCTGTTTTATCTTCACAGCAGAACTATTTATCCTTGATTACTGCTGATGGTCTGTGGATAGGGCATGGGTGGCTGGTTCAAGCGGGTAATGGCGCAAAATCATCGGGCGTTCTGGTTCGTGAGAAACAACTCAAAGAGCTGCGTGAGACATTGAATGAATTGAGCACAGTGATTGAAACGACTGAAGACATCATTGAGCAGACACAACAAAAACTTGGATCCATTGATCAGGAGATGACCAGTATTCGTTCAGAGGACAAGGCGTTAACTGTGTCATTGCTGGAGCAAACAACACAACTGGCAAGCAAACAGGCGCGTCAGGAACATATTCAGCAACGCGGAGAGCAGATTGAAATCGAGCTTGCAGAAACTGAGCAACAGCTGGAATTGATTGGCGAGTCACAAAAACAGCAAGAATCCACACGTGCTGTATTGTCTCAGGAATTATCGAATCTGCAAAAACAACATGCTGAGCTTGAATCCACCCGTGAAGACATTATGGGGCACGCACAGGACACCAGTCATTCCTATCTGAATGCCCAGGAAACAGCACGGCAACTCCAGTCTCAATTGCAAATGCTGGATTCTACAGAGCAGATCGCGCATACACAAATGCAGCGCAGCCAGCGTATACAGGAACAGGCAAGTACAAGAATCAGTCAGCTTCAGCAATCACTCAAAGATGCTGTAGAACCATTAAAAGTATTGAATCAACAATTACTCGATAATCAACAACTCAATGACAGCCATGAGCAAGCCTTGAATGAGCGACGCGAACAACTTGAAGTTCTGGAGCAAAAAGTCATTGATTTAACCACACAGCGTAGTGACCTGGAGCAGCAGGCAAATATCTCCAGGGAAAAACTGGAACAGGCACGTATTAGCCAGCAAGCGTGTCAGGTCAGACGTCAGACAGTGATTGAACAATTGGATGCATTGGACGAGAGTGCGACAGATATTCTGTCCACACTCCCGGAACACGCTGCAATAAAAACCTGGGAAACAGAAACCGAACAATTGAAAACACGCATCGACAGGCTTGGAACAGTCAATCTTGCTGCGATAGAGGAGGTCAATGCGCAGTCCGAACGTCTGGATTTTCTAAATCAACAACATGACGACTTGCAGGAGTCTCTGAATAGTCTTGAACAGGCGATTTCCAAAATAGATAACGAAAGCAAGGCGCGTTTTAGGGAGACATTTGATAATATAAATCAGGGTCTACAGGATAAGTTTCCTAAGTTGTTTGGTGGAGGCAGGGCTCAGCTTGATCTAACTGACACTGACTTACTGACAGCTGGGGTTAGAATAATGGCGCAACCGCCGGGTAAGCGAAACGCGTCAATTCATTTGCTCTCTGGTGGTGAGAAAGCCTTGACAGCAGTTGCGTTGGTGTTTTCTATTTTTGAACTTAATCCAGCTCCGTTTTGTCTTCTAGATGAAGTTGATGCACCGCTGGATGATGCAAATGTTGGTCGTTTTGGTGCGATGTTGCAAGAAATGTCCAGCTCGGTTCAGTTTATAGCGATATCACACAATAAGGCAACAATGGAGATATGCGAGCAAATGATTGGCGTTACCATGAAGGAAGCGGGTGTATCACGTGTCGTTGCAGTGGATATCGATGAAGCAGTTGAAATGGCGGTGAGTTAAATGGATAGAGAAGTTTTTCGGCTGATTATATTAATCATCGGGTTGCTGGTTATGGCGGGCATTTATTTATTCGATCCCGGTCGGCGCCAGCAGGCGAGAGAGAAAAAACCCTGGCATGAAGAAGGTGACGGGTGTTCAAGTGATTCAGAGATAATGGAATACGTGAGAACAGTCAATCGTGACGAAGATCAATTGAATTTCGATGAGGATTTGAGTGAGAGGGACGATTCTGATGTGCAGCTACAAGATCTAAAAACAGTTGTACAGAAACAAGCCGTTCATTATCAAAATTCTTCTGTAACAGTATCACAAACGGATGCACAAGCTGCCAACAAATCTGTGTCGACTGCAGAGGCAGAGCTGATATCAGCACTGAATGAGAGTGAAGCCCCGGATGATGAAGATGGCCGGTTATTTACCGAAGGGGAATTACTGTCACCATTCAGTAGTAAGTTTGAGGCAGAGCTGGATTCAGAACTCGAAATCAATGCTTCTTTGCTGGAACCTTTGGCTGATCCTGACACAGCAGCAAACCAGGATCAGGGCGAGAGTGAGAAAGCTCCATCGATTATTCTGCTGCATCTTGTTGCGGAAGATGGAACCATGTACCCAGGTCAAGCAATCAATAATGCGTTTAGAAAAGCAGAACTTCACTATGGTTCCATGGAGATTTATCACTATCGTGATCAGCAGCACAATCAGGACCTATTCAGCGCTGCCAATATTCGTGAGCCGGGAACATTTCCTGAGCAGATGGATCGTTTTGAAACGGATGGAATTATTTTGTTTATGCAGCCCATGACAGTGGAAAATCCACTGCAAGTTTTTGATAAAATGGTTGTGTGCGCTGATACGCTGTTTACAGAACTGGGCGGTAAGATGCTTGATGAAAAACGCTTGCCAATTACTAAACGGTATCTGGAACAACAACGTCGTTGGTTGTTACTCAACTAGTTATGGCTTTTTCTCGAGAGTGACTGTTTCTACACAACACACTGGTGACGCAGCTCTACAGCGTATCAAGCAACTCAGGGAACAAATAGAAGCGCACAACCAACAGTATTATCAGTATGATGCACCCGTCATTTCAGATGCGGACTACGATGCGTTAATGCAAGAGCTGCTGCAACTGGAACAACAATTTCCTGAGTTGCAGAGCAAAGATTCACCAACGCACCGGATTGGCGCTGCCCCACTTGAATCTTTTCCTCAAGTCGTTCATCAAGTGCCCATGCTGTCTCTGGATAACGCATTTTCAGATGAGGAAATAAGCGCATTCATTGAACGAACGCAACAACGTCTAAATCAAACAGACATTGATTTTGTTGCCGAACCGAAGCTGGACGGACTTGCCGTTAGCCTGATTTATGAAAACGGCATTCTCAAGCAGGCAGCAACACGAGGCGATGGGTCGCGAGGGGAAGACATTACAGACAATATTCGTACAATGCAATGTATCCCATTGCATGTAACACGTGAAGTGCCGGCATTATTTGAAGTGCGTGGTGAAGTGTATATTTCCCGGAAAGGTTTTGCAGAACTGAATCAGCGTTGTCAACAACAGGGAAAAAAACTGTTTGCCAACCCCAGAAATGCTGCAGCAGGAAGTTTACGTCAGCTCGACTCCAGAGTGACTGCACAAAGACCCTTGCTGTTTTATGCCTATGGCTATGGTGTGTTTCCTGACGAATCATTACCAAAAACCCAGTTTGAGCTATTGCAACAACTGCAAGCCTGGGGTTTTCCTGTGTGCAGGGAAATTCAATTGGTCAATGGCTTGCAAGGGTGTTTGGATAATTATCGTACAATGGAAACCATGCGCCCAGAACTGGCTTTTGATATTGACGGCGTTGTTTATAAAGTCAACAGATTTGATTATCAACGGCAACTTGGGTTTGTATCCAGAGCGCCGCGCTGGGCAATCGCCCGAAAGTTTCCAGCCGAAGAAGCAATCACCCAGGTCATTGCAATTGACGTTCAGGTAGGACGAACCGGTGCGTTAACACCTGTTGCCCGATTAAACCCGACTACAGTAGGGGGCGTTGTCGTAACGAATGCCAGTTTACATAATTTTCATGAGTTAAGGCAAAAAGATATTCGCGTGGACGACAGTGTTGTGATTCGCAGGGCAGGGGATGTCATCCCTGAAGTGGTCAGGGTATTGATTGACAGACGGCCGGAAACAGCCATGCCCTACAAACAACCCGAAGTATGTCCAGTGTGTGGCTCTGGTCTGGAACAGGAACAAATTGTTGTTCGCTGTAGTGCTGGTTTGTACTGTCCTGCGCAACGGAAAGAAGCAATCAAACATTTTGCTTCGCGTAAAGCGATGGATATTGATGGGCTGGGTGACAAGATTGTTAATCAATTGCTCGAAGCAGGCTTGATTAATACAAGTGCCGACCTTTATCGCCTGCAATTGTCGCAGCTGATTGAGCTGCCTCGATTTGGACACCAATCGGCAGCCAATCTGTTGTCATCAATTGAAAACAGTCGTTCGACAACATTTTCACGTTTTCTGTATGCATTGGGAATTCGCGAAGTTGGCGAAACAACAGCAAAACACCTTGCCCAGCAATTTTCTGATTTAGATGCCTTAATGCAAGTTGATCAACAGACACTGGAAGAGATTGATGATATCGGGCCTGTGGTGGCACAACATATCGTCAGTTTTTTTCAGCAGGCTCATAATAGAGAAGTCATTCAACAGTTGATACAAGCAGGCATCAACTGGGAAGTAATCAAACCTGAGACTGCATCCATGCCTTTGCTAAACCAGCGTTTTGTATTGACAGGTGTG
>DRLZ01000162.1 GCA_011322755.1 Crenotrichaceae bacterium | reverse complement strand
ATTGCGTCTGATCACCTTACTAGGCGCATTTGTGAGATCGCTATCAATAAAACCGTAAAATGATTGTACTGAATTGTCAGTTACATCATCATGCTCGATGTATTTTCCGGTTCCAATTCCAATAATATAAGTGCCATCGACTAAACCTCTGGTTACCACAGGTGCAGTGGTAATCGGTTGTAAGTTTCCATCATCATCCTTGGTTCTGGCAATTTTGTGTTTTGTCCAGTTTGACGGAGTTGAGTCACTCACATTGAATCGCCATACATTTCCGTACAAATCTCCGGCATAAATGTAATCGACATCACCATCGCCATCATCATCAACAGGTTGAGGTGTTGATAAGCCATTGGGTACTGCAACTGTTCCGGCGCCTGTATTAATTCTTTTATAGTCGCCTGCTGTCGTCCATGAACCGTCCAGACCTTTTTCAAGATATATAATAAACAGGTAGGCATCACCTGTGGTGCTTGCATGACCATCCGCTTCTGTACTGTTATAGCCATTGCCAACAATAACCGCCCAGCGGCCATTTGCCATTTTGGCGATTTGTGACGATTGGCCTGTCAACCAGCTCAGACTGGGCTGAGTATACGAGTACCCCATATTAGGATCGTCTTCGTCAGTGAATTCCCACAGTACAATATCAGCAGCATGGTTTTCAGTATAGTTTGTCGCACTTGGGTCGGTTACATCAAGCGCATAATAACCTTGCCCACCTGAGTTGAGCCCACCAACCAGTACAGTTTTCCAGCTGGTTGTTCCGCCTATGGTAAGCTCTGCATCAGCGACCATGGGCGACCCATCGACAAAGTATTTGTGTGGTACAGCCGGTGTTGTATTGGTGCCGTAGTTTGCATGTGTTAACTGGCTCAGTTTGCTGTACAGTTTGCCCGGAACATAGGCAAGCAACTCTTCTCCATCATCAGCGGCAAACCCGTGTAACATACCATCGTTGGCGCCAACATAAATCACTGGTTCACGATCTTTCCAGGTACGGGTAAAGCTGTAATAGCTTGCGCCTGCGTATCCTGCATTTGGTGCGCCTGTGTAAAATGGTGTGGAGTGAACAATATCGCCAAGCTTATCGGTACGGTTGCGCATACCACTCACGTCTTCGCCACGGATAAAACTGACTCTGTCCTCGCCATCTCCGTCGCTGTTGCCGAATGCATCCTTGTTCAGAAAATTACGCTGGGTATGATCACTCAAGCCATTGATTGCTGCCCAGGTAAAAGCTATTCCATCTCCCGTATCACGACTGTAAGTGATGATTTTTCGAGAATCAGGATCTTTGGCTGTCAGCTCAATATCAGCGTCCCATTCAGCAGCGCCAAACAAGCCGTTAGAATCAAGGCTTTTTGATAACAAATGCCCGACCCAGTCGCCACTGTGAAACAATGCCAGATAGACGTGGGTGTCGGTGCGCAGGTTGGTGGAGTTGGTTGACGCCGATGCAGCTGAGCCTAGCTTGGAAATAATATCACCAAAAATAGTACTGAATGCAGCTGATAACGAGGCTGAATCAGTGGCTGAATACGCCGCTGTAGTACCGCCAGCATCTGCGATTTGATCGAGGCTGGTCGGGTCAGCTCCATAGGGAAGTGCGAAGCCAATCATATAAGTCTGAATACCGGCATCATGAACCTGTGTTGCCGCATCAACAGATCCCTGTAGTGCTTGCGCAGGATCAGTATAGTTTGTGCCCGAGGCATTCGTGGTAGGTAATCCATCCGTCAGAAAAACAATATAATCCTTGCCACAAGACTCTGGTAAGCTGTTATCCAGCAAATGGTCTTTTGCATCCAGCAAAGTACCTTCAATTGGTGTGAGCCCTGCGTTCTGGAGTGGCAAGTTCGAATTGGTAGGGCCATTTTGATCAAAGTCAGCAACTACAAGTTCTCTCAGTTTATTATCCAGCGCTGTTTCCTGTGTGCTATCCAGAGGCGCTACTGGAACATGGACGTAACCACCACCAGGACTGGTATTGGAAAACCAGGTCTTGCTGACCCATGACCAGGTCAGATAGGTTCCAAAATCTGTAATTCCCTGGGCTATATCGCTATCGGTTGGGGTGAAATGCCATCCGTTAACACTGCCAAATCTGTTGGAGAATCCATTTGGATGATTATCAGAATCGCCGGTTTTGCTATGATAGCAGGTGTAATCATCCTGGTTTGTCGTACCATCATCAAAATTGGCTTCTGAAGAATAACAAAACGCATTTCCATAATTTCCACCAGCATAAAATGGCAGGTTGATATTGAAATGGATGTAATCACCTGATGATGTCGGGTTTGGGATTCGCTTACGTTTGGTCAATGAATCTCTGTCTCCAGTATAGGTTGGATCATAATTATCTGGGTCGAAACTGGCGTCATACGCACTGTCATGTAAGTGTCGTTTAATCACATTCTGTTGTTCATACGCCATCAAACCCAAATTAATACGTCCAAGATAAGATGGAATCAGTTGATCATTGATGACGCCTCGAGCAATTTGTGATTTACTGTCATCGTTTGGGCTTGCACCACCAACAGCCGCACCAGTGGCATCTTCATCCATGCTGTTGGAATTATCCAGCACTACCAGAATATTTGGCTTGGAGGCTGTTGTGGTAAATAGCGGTGCATTTGCAAGGCTGAGCGGACCAGTGACCGGACTGGCTTGAGCCGTGACTGAGAGAATGGCAGATGTCATTGCTGTCAGTAAAAATGATGGATGTGTTATTCGATTTCTAATCGTCATAAGCCTGGTTCTCGCATTCTTGTATTTAATGAGGGTCTTTGCTGTTGATTCGGTGCTGGAAAAAAAGTTCGGAAGTGGATTGACTAGAGAATATATTTTTCACGTAAAATTGACTTCGAATTCACTGTTTTTCCATTCCCGACTGCGGTAATCACATAATAATATTTCCAGCCCGCAGCGCCCGGTGGCCACACTTTTTTCCCCTCAATAATATATTTTGCCTGTTGAGCTGTTCCTGTAATTGCATCCACGTCAGTTTTACCGCCATACGTCAGAAACTGGTCGTACAATGCATCACCATTGGTATCATTGTCTTCCAGTACCTCTTTATCAGTGGTATTGAAATAACAAAGCCCTGCCCGGCATGTGTCTGTAAATCCCGTTAAGCCGTTAATCACGTGAATCGGTACTGCGTCATCATCACGGCAGCCTTCACAACGCAGATCCTGCTCTGCATCGCGAAGCGCAGCTTCTGTTGCCTGAAAAGCGACATTGACATTGTTGTAATTGCCGGCCATGCGCTCGGACATCACAGATGTACTCATGGTTGATAATCCAACCAGTGTCATCAGCACCATTAAAATTAAAGTAATTGGTAATACTGCACCTTGTTGTGTTGTTTTCATTTCTCGCACTCTCATTTTATTTATGGCAACCGGTTTCGCAGTGAAATGGTTGATGTCACCACTTTGCGTGCAAACGCATCGCTATAGCTCACGCTTTTGTCCAGCACTTGATAGCTGACAGAATCACCATTGCTTTTAATTCTGTTATTGGAGCGTAATAACAGACCAATTTTTAAACTGACAACTTGTTCCCACTCCGTTCCTTTGACAGGTCTGGATGAGTTTGCTGGTAGTACTTTATTGGCCGAAACATATTTATCGGCGACATCGTCGTTATTTGAATCAATACCGTACAAAACACGGAATACTTCGACATGATCGCTAAAATATTGCTCACCAGAATTTGAGACATTGCAGCCTAAAACTCCGGTATCCGATCCAAGTTCATAATCCACTGTTCTGACTGAATAACGCACTGTATTGATTGTGTCAGTTGATACACTTTGCCCACATACATCCAGTGGCTTGACTGAACTGCCTTGAAAGCGCATATACAAGGTGTCATAGTTACCCGCGTTTGTTGCTGTGCCAAACACATAGGTTCCCGGGTCAAACTGAATGCTGGCCGATGGATTCGAAAAAGCAACGGTTTGATTGGTGAAACTGTTTTCTCTACCGAGCATTGGTTCAAACTGATGACCTGATAGCCGCAGTTGACGACTCAATACAGAGAGTGCATAGCGTGCATTGTCATTTAACACCGAGGTATCATCGGCTGTGACATAGCTTCTTTTATTGGAAACAAACACCTGTATAACTGCGCCGACCAGCACCAGACCGACCAGCATGGCAATCATCAGCTCAACCAGTGAAAATCCGGATTGTTGGTTCTGTCGCGTCATCATGGTTATGGCCTGAATGTGTAACTGAAACTATTGGTTGCGATACTGCCATCAACGTTTTCATCCCAGCTGAGGGTGACTGTGTGAGTTGAAAATTCGGTACAATCATCGCTGTCTGTGTCATCCAGGTCGTTACATTGAATCGCAAGGTCAACATTTGGAAGCTGTTGCCTGGCTCTCGTCGCCCAGTCATACAAATCAACAGCTGCCATATCGCTGACTGTTGTACACGAACTAACAGTCGTATCAGGTGATGTTTGCAGGCAGCTTTGCTCTGGATCAGTCAAGGTATCTCCATGATCAATCTCAATTGCTGCAAAATGATTGTCATCAACAGCAAGCCTGTTTGCGCGCATTGAATCAGCTATGTTATAGGATAATTGTGTTGCGTCTGTCCGGTAGCTGGAAGTCGCACTGTTCCGTAACCCTGAAACTTGCAAGCCTGCCATGCCCAGCATGCCAATGGACAGGATTAACAGGCTGACCAGAATTTCTATCAGGCTAAATCCCCTTTGATTTATTTGTCTGTTTATGTTGGCGTACATGAGCTCACCGAAATTGCATTGCTATCACCTTTGAATACACGCGAACGACCAGATCCATTCACTCTGATGACACGCGCAAACGCTTTGTCTGTGGCAAAATTAGCCACCTGTGGATTACACAAAACAATATTGCCTGCCTGTTTCGCAAAACCAGTTGCTTCAAAGCCAATCAGATTTTTGATTGCAGCTTGTCCATTCAGAGAATAATCGGAGCGGATCGCTTCGTGTACCACAAGCGGGTTTTCCGCCTGGTCACTGAAATCGCCATCATCATCTTCATCAAGCACCAGCAACCAGCCGTCTTCCCACTTCGTTGAATTTACCGAACTACAAACAGGGTTGCTCGCGGTTGGATCAGCAGTAGCGCATATGTAAACGGGATAACCACGCTTGATCGCCTCATTACGCGCCATCGCCAAGGATTTCAAAAATTCGTTGGATATTGCAGCTGAATTACTGGTTCTGGCAATCGACTGAAAACTTGGCACACCAACAGACAGTACGATTGCGACAACAGACATGGCAACCAGTAACTCGATGACTGTAAAACCCTGAATAGATGGATTGTGATAATGTTTGATTGTCATATTGTGTTTAATTCTGTTTATCCTGTTAACTCGTAGCGGGCAGTTTGGCAAATTCTTGACAAGTAACTGACGAAAGGTATGAATTACGCTACGAGTGGTCACTTGTCATCAAAATCTGTCCATTTCAATATTGCCTCCTGAGGAAGCAATATTGCCTTGTTTGTGAATTATCTGTTTGCTATTCAAATCATGGCAAGTGGCTGCCATTTTAAAAGTATCGCGTTGAAAGAATAGCTGAACTCATGGATAAATACTTGATAACCTTTTGTTTTTGATAACTCAATCACAATATGAATTGGCTAAAAACATAAACTACAGGATGATTCTGGTAGTTTTTGTATAAACTGGGTACTATTATCGGTTTTGTGCTTTATTAGTGAGTATGAAACACTTGTATCCAGAACTTGAGCCGTATTCATCGTATCTGCTTGATGTAGACGAGCTACACCGTGTCTATATCGAGGAATGTGGTAATCCGGATGGATTGCCTGTCATTTACTTGCATGGCGGACCGGCTTCAGGTTGTAAACCTGATCATCGTTGTTTTTTTAATCCCGAGGTTTACAGGATTGTTCTGTTTGACCAGAGAGGATGTGGACGTTCTCAACCTTTTGGAGCGCTGAAAAATAATACAACACAACATTTGCTGGAAGATATTGAGAAAATTCGCCAGCATTTGAACATACAACAATGGATCTTGTTTGGTGGATCATGGGGTGCGACGCTTGCCTTGTTGTACGCCCAGCAACATCGACATGCTGTTTCTGCAATGATATTACGCGGCAGTTTTCTTGCCCGTGAAGCGGATCTGAGCTGGTTTGCAGGAAATGGTGCGAACTACATCTATCCCGAAATGTGGGAACAGTTTATGTCTGCGATTAAGCATAACGGAGATTCGCTGTCTGCAATGCCAACATTCTTTGATAATTTGTTTACCGGAAACGCACAGCAGCAACATGATGCTGCTTTGGGATGGAGTATCTGGGGCGCTCAGGTTGCACTTGGAAATGAATTTGATTTGACGGGATTTCCTGAAAGAGCGGATGCAGCGATGTTGAAACAAGTCAAAATTGAAGCGCATTATGCAAAACACAGGTATTTTCTCGATGAAAACCAGATTCTTGACAATTGTGATTGTATACAGGATGTTCCTGTCACGATTATACATGGTCGTCAGGATCTGGTTTGTCCTCTACAAGCAGCCTGGTCATTACATAGAGCGTTACCAAAAGCGCTTTATATTTGTCTGCCGAACAGTGGGCACATTGCCAGCGGAGAGGACATGATTAATGCATTGGTAAGTGCAACCGATCGTATAGCCGCACAACAACAGGACACTACTCTTGACTGAACCCAAACGTATAATTCTTGGTATTACGGGTGCTACAGGTGCAATTTACGCATTACGAATGCTGCATGTGTTGCATGAACTGGATGATTGGGAAACGCATCTGGTGATTTCATCTGCTGGCATGCTGAATATTCAATACGAACTGGATTTGAATAAAAAAGCGTTTACTGAACTTGCAGATCACGTGTACGACATTAATAATATCGCCGCACCAATTGCCAGCGGCAGCTTTACTACACAAGGAATGATTGTCGCTCCTTGTTCCATGAAAACACTGGCTTGTATTGCCCATGCATTTTCAGATAATGTGATTAGCCGTGCCGCTGATGTGGTCTTGAAAGAACGCCGGCGCCTGCTTGTGATGCCAAGAGAAACACCGTATTCACTCGCGCATATTAAAAATATGCAAGCGGTGACAGAAATGGGCGGCATTATTTATTCACCAGTGCCTGCTTTTTATATTCGACCGCAATCAATTGCCGATCTGGTTGATGAAACAGTGGGGCGTATCCTGCGTTTTTTTGATATTCCCTGTGATGAGCTACTAACGCCCTGGCAAGGCATTAAAGGAGATGAACGAAAGTGAGCCGGGGAATGATCGTAGCACTCTGTATTGGTTTACTCTCTGTTCTGGCAGGATGTAGTCAACAACAGGTTAAGCCTGATGCAGTTCGCAAGTTACAGGCAGAAATCAACCGTTTGCGAGCTGTGGTCATGGAAACCCGTGCTGCTCATGGTACCCCAGCCAGTTTGTCACAAAGCATGATACAGCTTGCTGCGCAAGTAAAACCCAGTGTAGTGCTGATTACCTCTAATCTGGCATTTGCCTATAAAACAGGTGCAGGTTTTCTCTATAAT
>DRLZ01000161.1 GCA_011322755.1 Crenotrichaceae bacterium | reverse complement strand
TTGTTTGCGCTTGATCACAGCGAACGGGCTATTTTATGCGACTGAGCAAATACTTTTCGCAATACTCTTGTGTATCCAGTATTTGACTATCTTGCAGCCTTTGCAATTGATGAAAAAGAAACATTAAAAAAATACTGATCAGCAATGCCACAAGCGTTGAGTTAAACGCAATGCCAAGGCTGTCTGTCATTCCGGCGATATCACCTGCCAGCGCCTGATCCGCCTGTGATAATGCCTGCCCGATTCCGCGTACCGTGCCGATAAAACCGATGGATGGAATTGCCCAGATTAAATAACGGATCATGGTATTTTCAGAATCCTGCCTGATCGCCAATGCTTCCAGATTGCTTTCAATCGCATCCGACAGATTCTGAATGTTGTTGGTTGTGACATAACGCCATAATGACGAGCGCAAGGTTCGAATCAGTGGCGAGCTCAGACAATCCTCAGGAATTTGCTCGTCCAGCCGGTTGATAATACGATGCACATCAAAATGGTCAGCGTCTTTTTCTGCAATCAGATCGACTGAAAACAAGTAGTTTGTTTTCAGAATTTCCCGATAATTCGAAGCAATCAGGAAACACCCCCATAACATCAGAATAAAACAGATTTCCTGCTCGTAATCCTTGAGGATCACCACCACATCTCTGGGCGCTGTGTGTCCTTGCTGCTGGGCTGCTTCAATCAGTGTACTGGCTTCCGGTCGTATGTAACCAATATAAGCCATGTGTACAACAATAATCGAAATAATAAGCGCGATAATACTTTTAATCATGTCGGCAGGCGTTAAATATCAATTGGAAAAGAAACAGGGGAATTCAGACTGATTTTGGACTTTCCAGCAAAGACATTGTGCGCCAGCAAGGCTGCCAGCATTAACAGAATAACTGACAGGCTCGCCATGACGATGCGCCGGCTGATTGGCATTGATAATTTCATCTTCACTTTTCTCCGTAGATATAGCGCCCGATTCTGAATCCGATTGTTTCACGCGATTCAGCCAGACCCTGCCTAAAAGACGCTCTGAGTTCAGTAACCGAACCAGAACGCCAGTTAGCGCCTTTGACAACATGAACGGCACTGATGCTTTGATCAAACGGGTTATTCAACACCGCGTCGTTCCCGGAATGAATCAGTGAATAACTGTCATGCGTCCATTCACTCACGTTTCCGCCTTGATCATACAGACCGGATGCTTCCCGGGTAAAGCGTCTGACCGGCGCAACGCCCGGATAACCATCGTTGTATTTTGATACAAAGAATTTAACTGAACCAAGCGCTGATTCATCGGCAATATTCGCTGCGTTTTTGGGTACGATAGAGTCATCACCCCAGACAAACCTGGTTTGTCTGGTTTTTCCAGCTTTTCTGGCCAACCATTCCCATTCGGCTTCGGTGAGCAAGCGATAGCCATCTGCATTGGGGATAATCGCAGTCAGTTGTTTGTTGTTAATCCGGTAAACCGCTTGCAAACCTTCCTTCTGGCTTAACCAGTTACAAAACTGCGCTGCGTCCATCCATGAAACCGAGGTGACCGGCAATTGAGGCTGGCCATTGACACTGTGATTAAATTGTCGGTATTCAGCAATTGTCACCTCATCAACACCTGCATAAAACGCTTTGTTCAAGGTGATAGTCCTGACAAATTCGTTTGCGCGTTGTCCGCGTTCACTGCGTTTTGCACCCATGGTGAATGTATCATTGGGCGTAAACAGTTTTAATACACCACCTGCTTTGTGCGTATAAAAAGGTCGAGCCTCCCTGAGCCGGGCTGTTTTTTCATCCAGCAAACTCACATTGATTGTGACTGGAGCCGCAGCGCTCGGAGTGATTTGTCTGGTAACGCTGCGAAACCCGGGTTTGTGCAGCGTAATCGTTTGTTTAATCGCATCCACAGAGAGCTGCAACGGAGTTGTACCAACTGGTTTGCCATTCAGAACGACTTCGGCAGCTGGTGACGATTTGATGTCGACCCGGCCAGTTTCTTTTTTCAGAGCAAAACCTACATCAAGGGTTTCATCTGCAGCCAGATTGAATGTTCTGGACTGCGTAAAATAGCCGGGTTTTGCATAGGATAATGTATGCTTAATACCGGTGGTCACGCGGATTTGATGAGTGGCCTGAAGCGGAATCGCGTCCAGCCTTAATTGCCCGGCTTGCGGTTTTAGAGAAAGATTGACCACAGCTTTTTTTAACTCAAGATTGTACTCGCGCTGTACATCCGCGCGTTGTCGCTTTATCTCGATCGTGTCATCAACGGGTTCGTAATTATCGAGCCTGACATTCACTGCGCGAACGCCACCTTGCAATGGCAGATTCAGCGGTGACAAGCCTTGATCGATTCCGTCGATACTGATGTGCGCACCTGCCGGTATGGTTTTGATGGCAACGCTACCTTCGATTGGACTAAGCGAAATGACTTTATTGAATAATTCATCCCGTGCCAACGATAATGCCAGCGTTGTATCCTGGTAATAAGGATGAGTGACCGTCAGCTGATAGTCGCCAGCGGCTAACTCGTGTTTCAATGTGCTGGCAATGGCAACTGTCTTGTCATTAATCAGCCAGTTAACCTCGTCATCAACCGTTGTACTGAGCTCCAGTTTAGCAGGCAATGGCTGTAGTGTAACCGTCATCACTTGACCAAAATTGTTTTCGCTCAGGACTTGTACCAGCGGTTTAAAACCTTGCGCGGAAACAGCGATAGCGGGGTGTGTTGAGAGTGAATACACAGTGTCACCAATCACAACGGCAATGCCCTGATGGCGGTGGACAGTTGCCAGCTCAGCCGCATCATCCGGCAAGACTTTAATGCGGGTTCCACGTGAAGCAAGAATAGCGGAGAGGACAATCAAAACGCCCAGAACCAGAAAAATGAATGTGCGGATATAGCGCAGGCGTTGCCTTTTCTTGGCCTCCAGTAACTGTTGATTAAATGTGTTCATCGCAGCGTATATCCAGATGAAAACTGCTGGTATCGTAGGGAACAACGACTTGAACCAATTTGGACTTAAAACCTTTTCGTTTGCCTTCAAACGTATACTGACCCGGCAGCAAGTGTAATGTTTTGAGCTCTGTCTTGCCGATTTTGCCAACTCCACGAACACTGATGTCTGTCTGATTATCAGACGACAC
>DRLZ01000160.1 GCA_011322755.1 Crenotrichaceae bacterium | reverse complement strand
TGCGGATATTCATATTGATACATTGATCACATCTTCCATGTTGACATCAAGGCTTGTTAGTGTATAGTTAACACTAACAAAGCACAAGGGATAGACCCCGTGCTTAAAAACGGTAAGGAGCTTACTGTGAATACAGAAAAAAATTATTTTGATTTCCTGATCTTTATTGGCCGTTTTCAGCCGTATCATCTTGGTCACCAACGTGTGGTCGTGAAAGCTTTACAACGAGCCGACAAGCTGATTATCCTGATCGGTTCAGCATATCGGCCACGTTGTACTCGTAATCCGTGGAGCTTTGATGAACGCGAACACATGATCCGTTCAACCTTATCTCCCGAGCAAAGCAAACGCACCATCATTGCGCCGATTATGGATGCGACCTACAACGATGATGTATGGACCAGCACAATTCAACAATGCGTAACAGGCCTGGTTGCCGCACATCACAGCCAGCCACATCGAAACGCAAAGATCGGGCTAATTGGGCATCGTAAAGACCATACTTCATATTATCTGAAACTGTTCCCACAGTGGGATTCAGTCGATGTTGAGAATACCGAAATCATGAGTGCAACCGAAATTCGGCAACATATTTTTTATGCTGATCGAGGGTATTGGGAAGATCATCGAACTTCGGTTGCAGCACTGGTAGGGAATCTGGTACCTAAACAAGTGCTTGATTATCTTGGTCAGTTTGTACGAACCGAAACTTTTGTACAGCTTCGTGATGAATTTGATTTTATTCGTCGCTATCAGGCCGCCTGGAGCAATGCACCTTATGAACCTGTTTTTGTGACAGTTGATGCAATTGTTGTCCAGTCCGGTCATATTTTGCTGGTCGAGCGTGGTGCACGACCGGGCGAGGGGCAATGGGCATTGCCGGGTGGTTTTATTAACCCAACCGAATCATTGCGGGATGCTTGCTTGCGTGAGCTCAAGGAAGAAACACGCCTGAAAGTTCCAGTTCCAGTACTCAACGGCAGCATTCAAAGCCAGGCTGTATTTGACGATCCGCATCGCTCGGAACGCGGTCGTACCATTACCCACGCATTTTATATCCACCTACCTGCTGATACAGTTTTACCTAGAGTGAAAGGTAGTGATGATGCAAAAAAAGCGTTTTGGGCGCCACTGGCCGAGCTTAAACCAGAGCGCATGTTTGAAGACCATTATTTCATCATTCAACGCATGGTCGGCCAGTTAAGCTGACCAGATTTACCCTGATTTGTATTTACCCCTAAAGCTGAGGGATAGACCCAGGCTTTCAATCTCACCGGAGGATTTCCCGTGAACAACAATATAATATTAAACGTCGATTCTTACAAAACATCACACTATCTACAATACCCCCCAGGTGCTGAAATCGTTTCCAGTTATATCGAATCACGAGGAGGTGATTACGATTACAGTCTATTCTTTGGCTTGCAGATGTTTCTCAAACACTATCTAACTCAGCCTATCCTACCTGCCGATATTGAAGAAGCGGACGATGTTTTGACAGCGCACGGTGTTCCCTTCAACCGGACCGGATGGCAATACATACTCGATGTCCACGGTGGGTATTTGCCAGTTGAAATTCAAGCGGTTCCAGAGGGAACAATCATGCCAATTTCCAACGTTTTGGTACAAATGCAAAACACCGATCCTTACTGCCCCTGGCTAACCAGTTATCTGGAAACAGCATTGTTGCGTGCGGTCTGGTACCCGACAACTGTAGCAACGCGCTCAAATGTATGTCGCAAAATCATCCAGTCAGCGCTCGAAGAAACCGCAGATAATCAGCAAGGGCTGGATTTTAAATTGCATGATTTTGGTGCGCGTGGCGTTAGCTCCATGGAAACTGCTGCTATTGGAGGCGCTGCGCATTTGTTGAATTTCATGGGAACAGATACCATTAGCGGTATACTCGCATTGCGCAAATATTATGGCGCAGACATGCCTGGCTTTTCGATTCCTGCTGCAGAGCATTCAACCATTACCTGCTGGGGACATGATCATGAGGGTGATGCTTATGCGAATATGCTTGAGCAGTTTTCCGGAGCAGACAAAATTGTTGCCGTGGTCAGTGACTCTTACGATCTGTTTCATGCGATTGAAAAGTTCTGGGGAGGGTCGCTGCGTGAGCAAGTGATCAACAACGGCGGAACAGTTGTGATTCGTCCGGATAGCGGAAACCCGGTGGATATTGTCTGTGCCACTATCCAGCGTTTAATGGATCAATTTGGTTCACGTGAAAACAGCAAAGGTTTTAGGGTATTGCCTGATTACATTCGTGTTATCCAGGGAGATGGCATTAGCCCTGAAATGATCAGTCATATACTTGAAGCAATGAAATCGAAACGACTCAGCGCTGAAAATATCGCATTTGGAATGGGTGGTGAGCTTTTGCAAAAGGTAAATCGCGATACCATGCAGTTTGCCATGAAGGCTTCTGCTATCCAGATTCATGGACACTGGCAAGAGGTTTACAAAGACCCTGTTACCGATAACGACAAGCGTTCAAAACGCGGACGTTTGGCATTGATGCTTGACAAGCAGGGAAGTTTGCAAACGATTCGTGAGTCGGAGCTTGGTTATTCAATAAATAAACTGGAAACAGTTTATCGTAATGGAAAATTGTTACGTGATGAGCAGTTTGAATGTATTCGTCAGCGTGTCATTGTAAATTGACAAAAACACTATTTATGTATGGTCAATTAAATACTCTACAAACAGTTGAAAAGTCAATCTCAGCTGTTTGTAGAGGGTATGGAATGTTGTGCTAATCGCCGTGTTACAGTCGGTTTTAATATTCAGCTAAATGACCGCTTACTCACTGCTGGAAAGCGACATGAACAATCTCAGGATATACCAGAATAACAACGCAATACTGGCAAACAATGATAATGCAGCTGCAACGTGCTGGTCTGAACGATACTCATGGATTATTTTTGACGTACTGTATAATACCGAGCCTGCGGCAAAAACAATCATGCCACCGGTAAACCAGAGTCCGAGTGAATATCCAAAAGCAATACTGGTGACAATTAATCCCATCGCAATAATGGCGCCAACTGTAAGAAATCCTTTGATAAACGAAAAGTCTTTTTTAGTTGTAAATGCAACAAGTGTTAAGCCCGCCACCAACGACAATGTTGCAATCGCAGCTTCCAGCAGGACACCGGGCATAAATGCATTGGCAATAAAGACAAACGGTAAAAAGATCAGCGCTTCGAGGACTGTATAGAAAAACAATCCCAGATATTGAACTTTTCTGGAGACAGCATTACGCGCCCAGCTCGTGGCGACCATTGAACCCACGAAAAATACACCGAGTACCGCTAGCCACATCCATGCGCTGGTTGAGAGAAATTCAAGGAAAGCTACAGGCAAACTGGTTTGCAGCAATGCGCTTTCAAGTCCGGCAAATACCACAATTGCCAGAACAACATGAAGATATGTATTGCGAATAAAGCGGTTACGTATTAGTTGAGGTTCATCAGCGACGACATGCCCAAGAGCAGTATCAAGTGTTGTTTCATTTTCCATCAGAATATCCTTTGGTTATTTTTGATCGGGTTCAAAATCAAAGGATAGACAGATAATGTATTAATACAACCAATAGATACCTTAATCAGGTTAAAAATTACAGGGTTTGTGATCAAAATACCCATTCCATTCCAATAACTACCCTGTCATTCGATTTAAACTCACCAAATAAGCCCTTACTGTCGCCATAAAATAAATCTGCACCTAGCCATACTTTTAAATCATCATTGTATAGATATTCGATGTTTGGGCGAATCATACCATCTCCATCGTTGATATTACCTAACACCAGCAACTCTATAGACAAAGTATCGTTGAGAAACTGACGGCTTAGCAGCAGCGACAAAGTGTTATCGAGTCTGTCCCGATTCATGCTATTTTTTGGTTTGATTACCCAGCTTTGAAATAACTGAGCGCTGGCAAAGATATCATAAGGAGCTGACCAATCAAGCCCAACGACATATAACAGCTCTGGACTGGAAATAACGCCTTGATGACTAAGTGGAGAACGGGTTAAAAAATGTCGGTTACTGAACCAGGCTATTTCACCACGTATCACCCAATCACCAAATGCATTACTCAATGTTGTTCCGATAACATGTGTGCGTTTGTATAGCTGAGTAATAGTCACTGCAATGTTGTTTGTTGTCTGACTAAGTTTTTGTTTGAGAACGGGAAAGTTGTCATATTGATACAGGTAGTTAAATGTTAGATCCCAACCTTTCCAAAAGCTGGTGAGCCGAATCCCTGCATCAGAATCCCTGATGATTCGATCCGGACGCTTAGGGAGAAGTAAATCCACACTGGCATCAGCCGGTGGTCGAGACGGGACCACTCGGCTTGATGTAAACCCGAATGTACTGCCTGATTCAGGCAGAGCATGGTATGTTTGATCTGGCAGCCAGAGAAATTCAACATCAATCGGGCCGAATGAACGTTCTACTTTCACTGTCCACAGCGGAATCCGGGAATCATCAAAATCTTCCAAAATGAATTCCCTGAAAGATTGCGGATTGACGATATCCAGAACTTTCAACCCATCGGCTTTGCCCCAGACTACTTGCTGCTTGCCGACGGTAAACCAGGTGTTATCCCACTCGGTTTCAACGTACAATTCTCTTAATTCGAGTTCCAGTTTATGAGTAATCAGCAGCGGTTTGCTGGCAGGATTGTATGACTCTCTAATCACGCTGCCGGGCGCTATTTTGTCGATAATATCTGAATGCGCACGGGCAATTGCGGTCAGGCGTATGTCATTGTCGAAATGAAAGACCAACTCTGGCTGTATTCTGAAGTTCAGGCTTTGGGTACTGCCGTTGCGGGTGTTTATCCCCCAGCGAGTTTGAATCGTGGTTGAATAGTCCAGCTCTAATGCTTGCCCCTGATAGGCGAGCAAGCTGCTGTAGATCAAAAAACAACAGATGAATGTTCTAATCACCGCAAAAGCTGGCGTTAAATGTAATCAGGTTATAAACCGCGTTTCAGTCTTTGTTTGGTAAAGACATTGTCATCAATTACTGCCTGGTAGTCTACATTTCTGAACGTAAACACTGTTTGATGGCCGGTTTTGTGGTTTTCGACCTGCATGCGATGTACTGTCCAGATACCTTGTACTTGCCTAATATCGCTGTTGATGGTTGTTTTCAGGGGATTACCTTGAACATCCCAGATCCGAGAGCGGCGTACAATCCAGATGCTGTCATCTACGCAAGTTTCTGCTTTGCCATAACCGAGTTCTTTTGCCACTGTTTCATTCACCGGAATCATTTCCACCAGTAGACAGTGATGATCGTTAACAACATCCTCACCGATGGTTTTACGGGTGTAATCCTTGATTGACACGCGTGTTTCCAGCTTGATATCTTCGTAACTGAAATCAGTTCCCAGAAAATAATCACCGCGATCCGACGCCGAAATCCGCCTGACTTTACGCATTGCCGGCAGATAGAGCCATTGGTCATCGTCTTTTTCCGGATCAGCATAGTCAAAGGTAAGAAAACCGGTATCTTTAACGTTTTTTGGTGATCGATAGATGATGATTGTGCGCTTTTCATCATCATAATATTTTCGATATCCGCTTGTTTCACGAATCCGCGTTTTACCGCGTTTATCTGTCATTTCCATTTTCACGTCACGCGACACGCTCACGCCTTCATCACGTGCATTAATGCGTTGCGCGATACTGTCGCCATCCGGCAACTCATTGGCAGAACCACCGATCCATACAAATAGCAGCAAACTCATCAATAGCGCGGACTGTTTCCATTGCTTGTTGTTCATAGTGTACCTCTGGCATTCAACAGGATTACTGAAATTGAATTGAAATTCGTTTGCCTACAGCATCCAGTTTAAACCTGGCATCACCGTAATCAGGTGGGCTTAACACATTTCTGGCTGCTCGACTGGCGCCGTAAGGCTCATCTGGGATACCGAGCAGATTTGTATCCAGCTCATCATTATTGTTGATATCGTGATAACCCGCCACTGCATAATCACCTGGCTTAACTGATTCAAAGCGCACTGTCAGCTTGCCATCGACTGAATCCGAGGCCGGAGCTACTCGCCCCTGCATAAATTGATGTTCGTCTGGAAATCCTGCTGCTTTGTCATACAAGCCAACCCGGACCATGCCTTGTGCTGAGTCGATACCAGACACGTCCACGATGAGCGAGGCTCCCTGTATTGGATAAGATAGAATCATCAGACTAATCGATAGTGTTAACACCGCTAATCTTCTGTTAATCAATTGCATGACGGATGCCTTTTTGATGAGACGGTGATTGTTCAAAGCCAAGAAATTTTGGTTGCAGTAATTTTGCCAACACTGGCAGCAAGGTCAGACTGGTGAGAAAACTGGTCATGATAGCGACTGCAACCAGCAAGCCGAATTCCTGCAATACCACGACCTTACTCGTACTTAACACCCCAAATCCGAGCGCCAACGCCAGAAAATTAAACAATAAGGCACGGCCGGTTGAAGGATAGAGTTTTAGCAAAGCTTGATTGACGCTGCCCTGTCTTTCTTTCAATAAAACCTGCAGGCGCTCCAGTGTATGAATGGAAAAATCAACGCCCAATCCAATCGAAATGGCAGCAAACATGGAGGTACTGACGGATAGCCATATCCCTGA
>DRLZ01000159.1 GCA_011322755.1 Crenotrichaceae bacterium | reverse complement strand
ATTGTCACTGGATGTGAATTCAGAATCGTCACAAATGGATGCTGTTGCGGGGAAAAAACTGCGTCAGAAAAATAACCAGCGTACCCGGGTTGTGCATTGTTCCAGCCAGGAAATATTAGCCCATCAAAGCTATTTGCAGGAAATGGAAAAAAATAATGCAAAAAAAACGCTTTGGAACCAATGAAAAATCTAGCGAAACTTAACCTAGTAAGTTAATATAGTCGGTCAACTTGGAGAGGTGGCAGAGTGGCTTAATGCGGCGGTCTTGAAAACCGTTGACGGGTTAAACCGTCCGGGGGTTCAAATCCCTCCCTCTCCGCCAATTTTCGTGCCTTGCGGCATTATTCGAAGGATATCTAACGCCTCGGTGGTGAAACTGGTAGACACACAGGACTTAAAATCCTGCGGCTGTAAAGGCCGTGTCGGTTCGATTCCGACCCGAGGCACCATCCATCTTTTTATCAAAACTGTTTAAATCTATTTAAAACAATAGGTTTAGAGTATTTTCTATCCGGTGTTGACTTTTAAAACCACCCATAAACACCCAATATTCTGGTAAACTTTACGCCACAATTACGCCAACGCAGGTGATGAGATGGCAACATTTAGAAAACATGGAAAGTCTATTCGAGTAGAAGTCTCAAAAAAAAGCAACCTTCAATTAGCGACATTCGACATAATCACACAGGTAAGAGAATGGACGGCTCTAGCTGAAACCGCAATAATTGAAAGCAAATCAACCGATATTGTTTCCAACAAAACAGTGAGCGATACTTTTGAACGCTATACTGAGGAAATTTCGCCAAATAAAAAAGGGGCTCGCTGAGAAATTATTCGGTTGAATGCGTTGCAAAAGTATCCTTTAACTGCCATTCCACGGATTGATTTAACAGCCATTGATATTGCCACTTGGCGTGATCAACGCTTACGTGAAGTCTCGGCAGCTTCAGTGAATCGTGAATTAAACATTATCTCATCTGTCTTCACAGTCACACACTGAATAGCGCTGGATTACCAATAACCCAGTCTCAGATACCCGACGACCGCCCAATCCAAAAAGTCGTGACCGAAGTGACGTATTTCTGATGAAGAGATTCAACGTGTACTCGATGCATTAGGGTATAGTGAAGGCGATACCATCCAGACAAAAAACAGTTAGTTGCACTATATTTTTAATCGCGAAAGAAACAGTCATGCGTTTGGGTGAGTTATGCGGACTATCATAATGATGATATTAAACTGAACAAACGCTATGTCACCTTGCGCGACCCCAAAATAATGATTCCAGACAAGTCCTGCTTTCAAAACGTGCAGTTGCTTTATTTCAACTTGCTGCTAAAACCGGTCTCAAGGTTGCGTCATCCGTTGCAAGCTCTCTATTTTTAAATAGCTTGTCGACATATTCAAATCGACAATTTACATTTTCATGATACACGGCACAAGCATTAACACATCTCGCCAGAAAACTCGATATGCTTGATTTGGCACGCATGTTTGGGCATCGAGATCTACGTTCGTTGATGATTTCTACAACCCTACTGCCACAGAGATCGCTTCCCGTTTAGATTGATTTCACAATTCTTGGTCTGCCACGCTGATTAGCAGATTTGTTTTTTGCCCAAATGATTATAGATAATGGGCCGGATACAGTCGCTTTGCGGAAGCAGGCTCCTTGAAGGGTTGGACTGCGAGTTTTCTCCAATAACACACTTGCGGGATGTAGACCTACATCAATGCCTTGTATGGGCTATGTTATCAAAATCGTGAATATGCTTCCGCTTATTGAAAATAATACCGAGTAGCGCTCCGCTAACAACAATAATTGAGATTGGAGCAATATGGTGGGTAAGAATGTGTCGAGGATCATACATACAGGAAATCTGCATAAAGAGTGCTGGGAGCATGCCTGCACTCATTCCAAGGAAGATTCCGGCTCGTAACGAATTAAGCGGATAACGCTGATAAATTAATCGATAGCCAATAATTAATGGTGGACCACTATAAAGGTAGGCTTCGAGTACACAATGGGCTCGTTTTCCATCCCAGGATGGTTCGATGGCTGGAAATGATAAGCCTGCGATGTAACAACTAATCCATAACAAAGCACTAATAAAAGCCAACCAAACCAGCCATTGATGGCGTCTTCCAGGAATTGCTTCCTGAAAAGCGATCAAACAAAACAGCGCACCTGAAATCAGCCCAACTAAGGATTCAAAAGCAAACTGGGGCGATTTGATAAGGGATTCTAATGCGCCAGTTCTTAATGGTCCTAGATACAGGCTCAGTGCGACAACATAGATCCAGCTCATGATAAACCAGAGCAACGCAGGGAATACGATACCGTTTCTGGGGCTGACGGGCTGTAAGTCTTTACTCAGCGTATTAATTAAATCGGTTCGCTTTCGATTGGTCATGTTTCTATGGTTCAGATTGAAGAATTTTACGTGTTGCCTTAATGCCACGGTGGACTCGCACCCGCACGACATTTTCTGAGATACCAAGTGTTTTGGCTGCTTCTGATGTGGTATAGCCTGCAACTTTGGTTAGCAATAAGACATCACGATAAGCAGGAGCCAGTGCGGCAAATACCATGCTCTTATTAACTTCATCCTCGATCGGTGTGCCCAGAATGTCGATATGTCCCGAGGCGTTTTTTTCTAAAATCGATTTGTAGGATCGTTGACTCCGCAACAAATCAATCATACGATTTCGCACAATGGCAAACAACCATGGGCGGAATAGGCGCTTTGTATCATATGTGTGGCGAGCAGAATGAATTGCAATCAGAGATTCCTGAACGCAGTCTTCGATTAAATCGATGGAGCCAAAACGTACTTGCAAATAGGCTGCAATAACATTACCAAGTTCTTCAAGCAATGCCGCATAGCAGCTTTCGTCTCCATTTTGAGCCTGACTCATCCAGTGAGACCAGCGTAGCTCATCCTTGTGTGCTCGTGTCATTTTGAGTTGATGCGCACTGCTGACTAAGGATTGTGCATGAAATAATTTGGCAACAACTATCTTGAAAATACAAAAGTTGTTTGATATTCAGATAATTTCCTACATGTTCCAGATCAGCTGTGAGCAATCATTATTTTAATTAACTTAACGAAGCCTTTTAACGGTAACGAGTGCAACCGGGTTGCGCCAATCGTACTCTAACGGCCCAAGAATTTCATTGCCTTCAGCATCCAGTTTGCCAAGATCATGGAAACCGTTGCTGACATAAACAAATCCTTCATCTGTATCATTTGGTCCAGGTGAATGGCCTTCACCCAAGCAACGTGGGCCTGGAATATTGACGCAAATCTGATTATTCTCTTCAGTACCAGAATCATACGCAAGTGCAGTATAGGAAACGGAGCCACGATGTGGCAATCGCATGCGATTAAGAGCAACAAACGTATCATTTGTCGGGATCAACATTGCTGCAAAACTTAAAAACCGATGCCGGCGTCGCCCGCTAATTTCCACGGTTGCTGTTTGACCAGGAGTTAATAGACCCGGAATTGTTGCGACTTCTCCAACTTTGTCAGATAGATCATTTAGATCAGCTGTTAGTGGTGCTGTGTCGCCACCTTCAGCTAATAGTTCTAACGACGAACTCGCAGGTTCTCCCAGAGTAAATAAGCGTACCGAGTTTGTATGCATTGTCACAAGCTGTGGGGTGAAGCTTTGTCCTTTAGTAAGGTTAGTAATCGAAACTTCGTATCGTCGTTGACCACTGGCCAATGTGATCGTTGAAGAAAGTAATAGTGTAACCAGTAACGTGAGTCGAATGTGCATGGGAGTTCCTCTCCGAATTTTTTGCTGATAGAACTCCTAATACGATAGTTAAGTAGAAAATGTTACAGTAGTGTCGGGAAAGATTTGTTTTGTTTGTGAAAAAAGCGAAGTTAATTTCACGTGGACAGTTGGTGTTTTTATTCTCTTTACATGAGAATTTAGTATGGGGGATGAGTACTTACCCCAATTCTACCAGCTGTCGAGTCCCGTATAATTATATACACGTTTTTTAAACAATTGAGGCTTATTCTTTTACCATTTTTTCAATGCATCGATCGGAGTGCTATGGCTCAATGCCTTCTGTGGAATGTGCTGATTGTAGAAATCAACATAGCGGATAATGGTCTGTTCAAGGGATTGTGCCGAGTCAAGCGAGTGTGGTTGCCAGTACATCAGCGATGCGCCCGTTCACAGGCTGTTGATTTAATTCGATCTGGAAGCCGCATTGTTTCGTTGTCATGATTGGTATTTAATAACATAACCGATTGTTATTTATGGTAAAACAGCATCATTCATTTGATACTCACGGATTTTTATTTGTTATGCGCGGTGTCGATTCTACCCAAAACGAATTATTCAGCTATCGAACACTGGAATCCCGAATTCCAAACGACCATTCCTTACGCAAGCTACGTTGTCTCGTCGATATTCTATTAACCACCCTGGATGAAGAGTTCGACGCACTGTACGCCCAGCGGGGTCGGGCATCCATTCCGCCCGAGCGTTTACTGCGTGTCAGTTTGTTGCAAATTCTGTTTTCCATCCGTTCGGAGCGGCAGCTGGTCGAACACATTGACTTCAATCTGCTGTATCGTTGGTTTGTCGGCTTATCAATGGATGACGAGGTTTGGGATCATTCAACGTTCAGCGCCAATCGTGACCGTCTATTGAATGAACGCGTGAGTCGTTTGTTTTTTGATCGCGTTCTGTGCCTGGCCGAATGGCAGGATTTGGTCTCCGACGAACACTTTTCGGTTGATGGCACGCTGATCAAAGCCTGGGCTTCCATGAAAAGCGTCAAGGCCAAAGACGGTTCGAGCCAGCCACCGGACAGGGTAATTGTCGTCTAATACGGAATCCGGGTGTCAACTTTAAAGGCGAAAAGCGCTGTAACGACACCCATGAATCGACAACGGACCCGGAAGTCCGTATCTATAAAAAAAGTCAGGGCGAAAAAGCCCAGCTGGCTTTTCTGGGCCATGCACTCATGGAAAATCGCCATGGTTTGGTTGTCGATGTACAAGTGACTCAGGCGACTGGAACGGCCGAGCGGGAAGCGGCGACCCAAATGATCAAACGTAGCGTCAAAAAAGCCGGCGCAACGGTCGGTGGCGACAAGAACTATGATAGCAAAAACTTCGTTGCCGGACTGCGTACGTTGAAGGTCACTCCTTATGTGGCACAAAAAGCCAAAGGCTCAGCGATTGACAAGCGGACGACCCGTCACTCAGGCTATGCAACCAGCCTCAAAATCCGCAAGCGGATCGAAGAAGTCTTTGGCTGGAGCAAAACCGTTGGGGGATTGCATCAAACCCGGTTTCGCGGAGTGAAAAAAGTGACGGCACAAACCGTATTCACCTTCGCCGCGTATAACCTGACCCGAATGATGTCCCTGTTGGAGTTGCGTTATTCAACTGCGTAAGCGTTGTTGTGCCTGAAATCCGCCAAAAGGCGGAAACAAAGCCCTAAGAGGGCAATATAAACCGGCTGAAACCGGAAAATCAGGCTAATCAGGCCCTCCGGAGGTAATTGTTACCCAAAATGAAGGGCTGAAGCCGAAGGCACAGGGGTATTTTTCAACAGCCTGTTAAATTGGATTCAGTGGTTCAAATGAAATATGTAACCGACTTCCAATCGCTTTGGCGTATCTTTCCAGTGATCCGGCAGAGGGTTTAACTTTACCGCCTTCCATGCGTGCTATAGCCGCCTGTGATGTTTTCATCCTTTCAGCGACTTGCGCTTGTGTTAGGCCAGCCGCAACACGTGCATCGATCAACACTCGTGCCAACTCAAATTCTGTATCCAGTTCATCGTAGGCCTGTTGATATTCGGGATCTTTTGCCCATTTCTGGTGCAATTCATTAATTTTAGTCATTATCTTCAATCTCCTGTGCTCTTTTTAATGCCAGTTTTATCTCTCGCTCCGGTGTTTTCTGGGCTTTCTTTATAAATACCCGGACAACTACAATGCGTTCGTTTTTTGCTGTCACGTACAGTGCCCGTGAGATACCAGATTTTCCGCGCATCCGCATTTCATATAGCTTTCCCCTGATATGCTTGATATGTGGTTCACGAACTTGCATTGGCCCGAATTCCTCAAGAAGCCGGGCAATATGAACAAAACGTGCCATCATTTCAAGGGGAAGACTTTCCAACTCCTCATCGACATTTTCATTCAGGGTTTCGACTGTCCAAACCATCCTTACCTCCAATATATCATTAAAGGCATAATATATCAATTATGACATATATCAAGCTAAATAATCATATTTTTGATAAAACTCAAAAACGCTGATAAAGAGAACAGATGTCTAATGAACTGTTCACGCTTAAGTTAGTCGTTAGTGACATTTCTCTATTTGGATGACGATCAACCAAGACACTAGCACGGAAAACTAGATCAGCACGAAGAGAATTGATGATGCTTTTGATAAAATAGATTATCACAAGCATCATCACTCCTATCAAGCAAGTAATCGTCTTTCTCTAGTTTATTTTCTAACCTTTCCCGTTTTACGCATTACTGATCAGCAATGCTGTCTGAGAGTTGACATGATTCAACATTTTGGTATATATTTTTGTATATACATATTAGGATGATCAAATGCAAAAACGAGCCAAACTATTCAATAGCGGTAACAGCCAGGCTGTTCGTTTACCAAAAGAATTTCGATTCGACTCAGATCAAGTCTATATTCGGCGTGAAGGTGATACGATCATCCTAACACCTCGTCCCAGCAACTGGGATGGGTTCCTCGATGGATGCGCACCGTTATCTGAAGATTTTTCGACCACAGGCACACCTCTCCCCGACGATATGAAACGAACAGAGCTATGAAGCTCCAATGGATGTTGGATATAAACACCTGTATCGCAATTATGAACCAACACCCTGAGCATGTCCGTCATACGTTAATGAAACACCCTGTTGAGTCTGTCGGGATGTCAGTGATTTCATTGTATGAACTCGAATATGGCGTGTGTAAATCCAAAAAGAAAGCACTGAACAGAAAAACGCTCGATGGCTTTAAGACCTACATACAGACTTATCCATGGATTGAAGACTGCGCACGTATCTGCGGTGAAATCCGTACAGACCTGGAAAAAAAAGGAACGCTGATT
>DRLZ01000158.1 GCA_011322755.1 Crenotrichaceae bacterium | reverse complement strand
GGGATCTGGTGGTTTGACGGCTTGCCACATACACTGGTGACTGTCGCCAATTTGCGAACCATTCCGGAGATTGGTCTGTTTGGCGCAGAACGCGAAATTGGTGATCATATCTATGCGGTATTTGACCGCATGCCGGAAAATACAGTAATGGTCATGACCATCACCATTCGTGCTCAGGATGAAGTACGTAATCACCTGGCACAAATCCAGCGTGCAGCCGTCGGTGATTCACCCGAAGCCAAGCTGGCTGGACAAGATGCCGAAGATGCACAAATGCAGATGGCAAAAGGCAACAAGCTGTTCCCGGTACAAACTGCGTTTTATGTGCGCGGAGCATCACTGGATGACTTGTATCAGCGTGTCAATACCTTGAATGCGCTACTGCTCAGCAACCAGATCCAGCCAATACGCGAGACTGATGATTTATTGTCACTGGACAGTTACATTCGCAATCTACCCATGAATTACCAGCATGAGCATGACCGCCGGGTATCGCGCCGTTCACGCCTGATGTTCAGCAAGCACGCAGCCAACATGATCCCATTATATGGTCGCTCAGTGGGCACAGGCCACCCCGGTGTGGTGATGTTTAATCGTGGTGCAGAACCGCTGACATTTGACCCGCTCAACAAGCAAGACCGCAAAAAAAATGCACACATGCTACTGATTGGCCCGACAGGTTCAGGAAAATCAGCCACATTGGTGTATCTGATTTTGCAAATGATCGCCTTGTATCGACCCAGAGTCTTTATCATCGAAGTGGGTGGCTCATTCGAGCTGCTGGGGAAGTACCTGGCTCATCATGGCGTCTCTGTCAATCAGGTCACACTCACCCCGAAAACCGATATCAGTCTGCCGCCATTCAGTGAAGCCCTGAAGCTGCTGGATGAGATTGAAGCCAAACAGCGTGATGAATTAGGCAAGGATGCTGTGAGGATTCTGGAAGAGGATCTTGATCACGGTGATGAAACAAATGAGCGCGAAGATGACAGCAAGCGTGATTTACTCGGTGAAATGGAAATCTCGGCACGAATCATGATCACAGGCGGTGATCAACGTGAGGATGATCGTCTGACCCGCCCGGATCGGCTGCTGATCCGTCAGGCGATCTTACTGGCCGCACAAACTGTCAAGAAAGCGGGTCGCGATCAGGTGTTAACTGAAGATGTGGTACATGCACTCAGACATCTGCCTGAACTCACCGAGACCCGCAAGGAGCGTGCTGGCGATATGGCTGATGCCATGGCCTTGTTCTGTGATGGACTGGGCGGTCATTTCTTTAACCGACCCGGACAGCGCTGGCCCAATCGGGATGTCACCATTGTTGATATGGGGATTCTTGCACGCGAGGGCTATGAAGACCAGCTCACAGTGGCTTACATCGGTTTAATGAATCACATCCATGATCTGGTTGAACGCCATCAGAATGATGAGCGGCCAACACTGGTGATTACCGATGAAGGACACATTATTACCACCAATCCCTTGTTGTCGCCTTATGTGATCAAAATCGTCAAGATGTGGCGCAAACTCGGTGCCTGGTTCTGGATTGCTACCCAGTCACTGGAAGATTTCCCCGATGCCAGCAAGAAGATGCTGGGCATGCTGGAATGGTGGATTTGTCTGGTCATGGAAAAAGACGACCTGGAGCACATCGCCCGATTTAAAAAGCTCAGTGAAGAACAACATGCGCTGTTGCTGGCCGCGCGCAAATCACCCGGACTGTATACCGAAGGCGTGGTCTTCAGTGATGATCTGGCCGCCTTGTTTCGCAATGTTCCTCCGGCGCTGGCACTGGCGCTGGGGATGACCGAGAAGGATGAGAAAGCCACCCGTCACCAGTTGATGCGTGAACACAACTGCACAGAACTTGAAGCCGTGATGAAAATGGCCGAAGCGATTGCCAGTCAGCGCAGGAGTCAGACATGACACGCCTGCTGATCAGTGTGATCATCAGCTGCATCAGTTTCCAAAGCGATGCACTGACACTAGAGGTGATAACCGACCAGCCCGGACAGATCGCACAGGTTGCCCGGCTTCGTAAAAACGGAATCAATGTACACATTTATGACTTGAATGCAGGTAAACGCATTGAACAGGAACTTGCACAAGGCCTGACCGGCCCGGATCAACATGCCAGGCAACAACTGAAACAACACATTGCAGCGATTGGCAGAAAACAGTTTGAAACCCGGCTTCAAGATGCATTCAGGGCACTGATCCAGTCGGTCGCCTATCAACTGGATCGCTATCCGGCTGTGGTCTTTAATCAGGGTGAAGCCGTTGTCTATGGTGTGACTGATTTAACCACCGCACTGGGATATTACCAGCGCTGGAAAGCTGGTCAATGAGAACGCTGCTAATCAGCCTGGTGCTCAGCAGCTGCCTGTTTCTCAGTGCACAAACACAGGCCGCAGGCGGTGTTCAGGATAATTCATCTGGCTGGTCAGTCGGGCTGTCCACAGGAATCAGCGCACAATGCATGATGTTACAAGTGATTGGTGTGTGTATCTGGATTATCTGTGCACCAAAATGCAAAATCACCATTAAAATCCGGATTGGTCATTACAACCCGGAAGCACTGGTTGAAATCTCCAATCCACAAGGCATTGAGCGGGCTGAAGATCCAAGACGCATCGATACCAAAAACCGTAACCACAACAATCTGGTCTTTCAGGAGGCATTCGCGTTAGGTCATCCGTTCAGCGGACAAATCTACTGCCCGTCACATGCCAGCGCACTGACACCTTATTTCTCTTCGATACTGGATGCCGCATTCTGGCGCACCGGATTGATCGATATGCTCACCGCTGCGGCATTGTTTCCCGGTGTCCGGGAAATCGGTCACTGGCCACGTAACACCTGGGGGCCGTTGTTTCCGCGGGAAGGCTGGACGATTCAGCATTCTGCACCAAAAGCTTCGGCAATTATCGCCCAGCGGGTTGGCGATATCATCACCCAGGATGGCCAATCGCATGTGTATAACGAAATTGGCACCCAGCGCGTGTTTCTGGAAAAAAACAAGTTTACCTTCGCGCCAGCCAAAGGTGTGAAAGAAAACACCGCATGGTATGGCTGGTGGCAACCGTTATACCCCAATCTTGAGCAAGCCTGCCTGATCTTTGGAACTGATGATCGTGCCACCATAAGTGGCTGGGGCGGTGGCCGGGTCTCCGAGAGTGGCGAGTATGCCTATGCGCTGTGGCGACCCTATACCTGTTGTGAGAAAGCCGACGGCGTGGTGATTATTGTTGACTGGATTTTATACCCTGGAGTGACCTGATGCGCTGGATAATCCTTTTCGTCATGCTGTTCTCAACACAGTGGGCTGTTGCTGAAACCGAGTTGTTCCCAACCAACCTGTTTCCAACCAAGGGCGAGCTGTATTACGAGATTGGTGGCGCAACATCGATACCATTTCCTGCCAACTATCGCGCAACTGCGTCGACGTTTCAAGCCAGTGTTGAAGTCGGGCTGGGGTACAGCTGCGGTAATTTCGATCCAACCCTCGGTGTTGCCAATATCCTCAACAGCGTTAGCAATATCGGAAATGATCTGGTCAATGGTGTGATTGGCGCGGTGACTGCGGCCATTGGCTCACTCCCGGCGCTGATTCTGCAGCGCATCAATCCGGGTCTGTACGACCTCTTTCAAAACGGCAAGATCCGTGCAGAAGCGATTATCTCACTGGCGAATGCCTCGTGCGAGGAAATGGAGCGCCAAATCGCCAATGGCGAGAATCCTTACAAGGACTGGATTCAACTCTCCAAATCCTATGACTGGAAAGTTGAAATGGGCACCGGTGGCTGGCAATCATCCACATCCGATGTTAGTCAGGCCAAAGAAAAGGTTGAAACCGACAATGGCAAAAACGGCGTCCCATGGATTGGTGGCAGAAAGGCCGGTGGTGAGAATCAACCGGCGATTCATGTCCCGCGTGATGTAGTTAAAGCGGGATATAACATGGAGTTGAATCGCTGGACTGACCGAACAGATCGGGCATTGTCCAATCCTTCATTCATTTCCCGTCAGGCCGAGATCTGGCCAACCCCACGGGATGCCGAGCAATGGGCTGTTGAGGTGCTTGGTGATTTGTATATCTATACTTACAGTGGTCATCCCACCCATGCTGAACCCGGCCATGGGCTGCTCCTTAAAATTGACAAACAGCGACGTGTCATCCGGGACAAGCTGACGAATCTGGTCTATCAAGGTGTAGCCATGACAGAGAAACGACTTGAAGCCGTTTCTGCGCCCGGGGTGATGCTCAATACCGAAGTGCTGCACGCATTAAAACGAACCCCAACACCAGAACGTGATGCACTGATTAATAAACTGGCTTCTGAAGCTGCGATGGCGCAGGTTCTGGAGAAAGCCATGTTACTCCGGCGCTTTTTGCTGAGCGGTATGCGTGAACCCAATGTTGTCAATAGTCCGGCACCAAAATACATTACGGAAACACTGGCTATTCTCGATCAGGACATCAAAAATGTGTTATTTGAAAAACGCATCCGCACAGAACTGGTCTCCAATACCGCCCATGCACTGCTGAAACTGCAGGCTAAAAAAGCCAATCGTGCGCGTCAGGCACAACTGCCTGATGGCGTGGACAAGCAGCCTGTCAGTGAAGGCGCTACCACACCATGACCCGGCGTTCACTCCGTAACAACCTGTTCTGGGCAACTGCAATTGGTTTGGTGATGATTGCGATGCTGATGGCTCTGGTTGTCAGTCTCTGGGGTTTGGAGACACTCAATCGCGGTGTTGAGCAACTGAAACCAATGTTTTTGGTATGGCGAACACTGGTGTTTGTGACGCTGATTGGTGGCTGGCCGGTGTGGATTAGCGCAGCGCTAGACCGGCACTGGATTACCCCTGAGAAAAGCATCGAACTGAGTGCCTTTCGCTGGCCGTTCGCAATCTGGCTGTTATTACTCGAAGGCCTGCTCAATCAGGGCTTGCTGTTAAAACTGGTGAATCTGATTGTGGAGATAAGCTGATGTATGTTTCATCCTATCTTGAATTGTATTTAATCTTGTTCAGCTGGCACATGTATACGGTGTTCTGGGATATCGCGGTGGATACCGGTCTGGCTTATCTCCCCTTTATCGGTGTGTTGTTTCATAATTTCTATGAACCGTCACGCTCCCAGGAAGCCAAAGACGCTAGCGGTACATCACTGCGACGCATGGAACTGGATCTGATTGCAATCTTTACCGTGATTGTACTGGCGACACAACCGCTGATCCCGGTCAACTACGGCGGCCTGAATTATACGATTGCTTGCAATCGTGATGGGACAGCTGCGAATACAACTGTAAATGCCGGTGCAACCGGCACCAGTTATGATGCCACCTTCACCAGTGCATCACTGGGCGGGACATCACAACGTATGCCGATCTGGTGGGCTGCGGTGCATGCATTGAGCAATGCCTTCAATAATGCTGCAATCGCAGGCATACCCTGCAGTGCCGATATTCGTTTGATGCGTTATACACTCAACAACACACCCATCAAGACCGCAAGTCTGAGGCGCGATATCCGTTTATTCTTTAATGATTGTTATTTTCCGGCGCTGGGCGAGTTCCTGGATCGCCAGGATCTGCATAACAATAATGTTGGCAGTGAAGACCTGAACTGGCCTGGATCCCTGTATCTGCTGAGAAACATTTATCCAAAATACCGCGCCAGACAACGCACCTATGGGTTTGACTATGATCCTGCCCGTGATGTCTTGTTTGACCCGCTCAACACCTTTGATGGCAAGCCAACCTGCTCGCAATGGTGGACAGGACAAGGCCACTTTCTGGGAGAAGGCTTGCGTGTGCGGATTTTGAATGAGCTGGATCCGGGCATTCTGACCTGGGTGCAATCACAGTTGAATGCCAAGAAAGGAATACCCGCCGAGTCTGTTGAAGACACTGCCATCCGGACAATGATTAACAAGGAAAAAACTTATTTTAGCGGACTGAGTAATCTGGAAACCTATACAGACAAAAACGTGACGGGTGTGGTCAACCGCGTGACAGGCCAGGTTGGTGCCTGGCTGGAAGCCATTACGTTTTATCCAAAAATGCAGATGATCAAAGCCGCATCACCGATTATCCAGGCCACCGTATTGATGTTGCTGGTGATTATCCTGCCCTTCATTCTGGTCTTCTCCAGTTACAAGATCAGTACGGTGATCTTTATGTCCATTGTGTTTTTTGCAGTGCGTTTCTGGACTGTGTTATGGGCGATTGCCCACTGGCTGGACAATCGGCTGATTGATGCACTGGAGCCTTCCTGGTTTGCCTTTTATCACAAGCAAATGATGATTGCCGATGACATTATCAATTTTGTGACGGCGATGCTGTTCATTGTCATGCCACTGTTCTGGCTTGGGGCGTTGTCGTGGATTGGGTTTCGGGTGGGGAGTGCTTTTACTCAATCGATGAGCAATATGAATCAACCTGCTGAATCAGCGGGAACTGCTGGTGGCAACGCGGCTAAAACAGTTGTCAGTAAGGGTGTTAATAAAATCGGGAAATAAATCGTTAATCATCAAATGGACTGTAGATCCCACCAGGATCAAGTCCGTGATCAAATTTATGGGTTCTACTATTGTAAAACCAGCCTTCTCCTCGGTCTTCGCTTTCACCATCCAACACCCCAGATGCCGCAATCACCCGTAAAAATCCCCAACCAACAGCAACCATAGCCACACAGAGCTGACCAGCGAAACGGACAACAGAGTACAGTGTTTGTTGAGACGGCACTTCTGGCAACCGTTGTTTGACTGTTTCAAACAGCTGGGCAGTGAGTTGTTTTAATCCGTAACGCTGGTGCATGCGCCAGATGAACAAACCGCTCAACAACACAAGCGCGAGGATCAGACACAACCAACCAATGAGCACACTGCGACCGCCGAGTGCCACCGGGATCAACTTTAATCCACTGCCGATGAAGCCAGCAGCGATGAGCAGATTAGCAACCACCAGCATGGGCTGTAACAACCGGTTCAGCTGAGTAGACCATTCAACCTGCCGGGTCGCTTGAGAGGGAACAACCAGGCGCTGATTCACACGGCTCAGCATGAACAATCCTGCTGTCAACAACACGCTGCACACGATGGTGATGACTGCAAATGTAATTTCACTCATAATACGAACCGCTTGTCAAGAATTGATTACTCGTAGTATGACACAGGTATCAAAGATTGTACAATTGCCCGTCTGCGAACAAACACACTGGCTGGCAACGATGATTCACAGAGTTATCCACGCTTTCTGTGGATAACTCAAACACCCAAGTCATTGTTTTACCATTCATCTGTTTTTTTATCGGGTGGGGCAGCCTGCCCCACTTGAACAAATAAAAAACCCCGCGAAACCAAAACAGGGTTTTTGCTTGTCATGCAAACCCGCTCTCAGCCACACTGGCAACCAGTCTGATTGTCAAGGTGAATCCAGTATGTCCAGAAAACCATTCAAACCACACCCTCTCCGATTGGTTGTGTTGGGTTTGATGACAGCAACCACAGCCAGCGCGATGACCGTGACCGTGAATGATCAGCTGGTCTGCAATGTGTTTGACAGTCTGTATTGGGACGGACGACTGGCTATCCGTTGGCTGGATCAGGACATCACACCGCCAGCAGTCACCCAACCCGAGCCACCGGATACACCCTTTCCAACCAATGTGCCGCCAGTGATTCTTCCACCGACACCACCGGTGCAATTTCCTCCGCTGAATCCTGAATGTCCCGCACCCGAGGCGAATGTGCGGGTGACATCATTTGCCGATGGTGGTCTGAATCAGGATTTTACATTAGGCAGTGGCACGGTGTTGACGATTCCATTTAATAGCGGTCCATCCGGTACGGTCAAAACCTTTGAGCTGGGTGATGCCAGCCAGGGCCAATCATTCCAGAAGGTTGCGATCTTCAGTCAATGCCCAGGTGTTTTAAATCCTGGCGCTGGGCTTGGCGGCATTGACAGTTGCGTGGTCACGCAGGCTCAAGTGACATTTCAGGTGATCTCCGGTGCAAGTCAAACCGGACAGGCATCTGATCAATACCAATGTATATTCAGACCCAATAAACGCTATTACCTGACCATTTTGCCACTGAATATTCCCAGTCATCCCTTATCCAGTGAGCCGCCAACAAACCCGTGCGAGGCAAGCACATGCGCTGTGAATGTGTTGATACAATAATGTCTTGTCAATTCATCATGGAGTCGTCATGCCGCATTTAATCTGTGTTCTTCTACTCATCAACAGTGTGCTGGTCAGCGCAGCGAGCAATCCAACAATCCTGTCCCTGCCCGGAACCCCGTCCATACCGTTTGATGGGCCGGATATACCCCGGATTCCGGTACCTGACACGCCGTTTACCCCTGAACCGGATCGCCCGCAGACACCCACTGTACCCGATCCATTTCAAACCGGCACTGATCAGGAAAACTGCCCTTCCTGCATTTC
>DRLZ01000157.1 GCA_011322755.1 Crenotrichaceae bacterium | reverse complement strand
AGAATTTGCAATTATAACATTTTCACCTACAGGAAAATCCGCAGGTATTTTTCTATTCTGGCGTTGTTTATTCACATAGGACTGTAATTGCCTACGTGCCGCATCAAATGCATCCCTGATTGCAATTTGTAAATCTTCATGCGACTCTCGTTTGACTACAAGCTCCGCACCAGGCACAGTCATATCAATGCGCACATTATGCAGCACCCCATGCTGGTGATGACGATGCGGCTTTTCTACCAAAACCCTGCAACCCATAATTTTATCGTAGAAAGTTTCGAGCTTGGCCGCTTTAGCGCGAATAACATCGCCTGCGGCTTTCGATAAAGAAATATTACGAGAAGTAACTTGAAGCGGTATTTTCATAACAACCTCCTGTTATTTTGGGTAAATATTGTCACCCGAACAAAACACTTTAAGCCTTTGATCCAAATCAAATATTAAATCATAAAGTCTTCTTGTGAGTAGAAGTGTACTTAAAGAGTAAATTGATATTAAGATACCCAGCCGAAAAGCTGAAGTATTATTAGAATTGATACAATAACGAGAAAGAATGATTGTTTGGCTAGAGGTCACACACCCCTTTGTTAACACACACCAAGAGTGCAGCAGCATACAATAGTCTAGTCGCTGAAAATCAGGCAAATCCGACACCCTCCTGAAACACACTTCCTATGATATTGAAACAAATAAAAAGCCTCTAGTACATCAACTAGATTCCAAGCTTTCCAACGCTTATTAAAGCACTAATTATTTCTGTCGTCCACTATTTGTAATGGCACCCGAGGCGCAACCCCACATAATAGTTCATACGAGATGGTTTCTGCGCACTTAGCAATCTCATCTACTGGCAGGCCGTCCCCCCAAAGCACAACAGAATCACCCACTTTTACATTTTTGACAGAGCGCAAATCAATCATAATCATATCCATGGAAACACGTCCAACCAGTTTGGCTCGACAACCATTCACCAAAACAGGAGTACCAAAAGCAGCATGACGAGGATATCCATCACCATAACCAACAGCTACAACCCCAACAGCCATATCTTCAGGGCAAGACCATGCCCCTCCATACCCAATACTCTCTCCTTTTTTATATTGATTTACAGCAATAAGGCGTGAACACAAGGTCATAACAGGTTTTAAACTCAACTGGCCGGCACCCCGATCAATAAAAGGTGACGCACCATATAACATGATACCCGGCCTCACCCAATCCATATGCGTGGATGGCCAGCCAAGTATGCCAGCAGAGTTAGCAATACTTTTTTTTGCTCTAATGCCTTTACTTGTTAAATCAAACAGTTTCAATTGTTGAATTGTTTTAGTGTTTGCCAAGTCATCAGCACAGGCAAGGTGAGTCATCAACCGAATATCACCATCTACATTTTTACACTGAACCAGTCGTTCCCAGACTGAGCGAAACAATTTAGGTGAAAAACCCAAGCGATGCATTCCCGAATCTATTTTCAACCAAACGACCACAGGGTGAACCAGAGTTACAATTTCAAGTATTTCTAACTGTGAAACATGATGAACTACAATTTCAAAACGCTCATGAGCAATGACAGGAAGTTCATCAATCTCAAAAAAACCTTCCAGCAACACAATGGGGCGCACAATACCTGAGCGACGAAGCACTAGCGCTTCTTCAAGCGAAGCCACACCAAAGCTATCTGCTTGATCCAAGGCTTTTGCAATATGCAAGACACCATGACCATAGGCATTGGCCTTAATGATAGCCATAACCTTACATCCTGAAGCAACTTCACGGGCACGGTTTAAATTTGAACGAAGAGCTGAAAGATTGATACGTGCCTGAACTGCACGCGTCACGCGTAGTCCTCACCGCCATATGAGTCAGGCACAAAATTTTCGAAGCGCGTGTATTTCCCCAGAAAAGTCAATCGTACTTTCCCTACAGGGCCATTACGCTGCTTGCCAATAATGATTTCAGCTGTCCCCTTATCAGGGCTGTCATCATTATAAACTTCATCACGATAAATAAAGATAATCACATCCGCATCCTGCTCAATCGCACCTGACTCACGTAAATCTGACATTACAGGGCGCTTGTTAGGTCGCTGCTCTAAACTGCGATTTAATTGAGAAAGCGCAATAACAGGCACATTCAGCTCTTTGGCTAAACCTTTCAATGAACGGGAAATTTCAGAAATTTCAGCCGTACGGTTATCTGATTTACCATGCACCTGCATCAGCTGCAAATAATCAATAACGATCATTCCAAGATTATGTTCGCGCTTTAAACGACGCGCTTTGGCGCGTAATTCAGTCGGTGTTAATGCAGGAGTGTCGTCAATAAAAATAGGCACTTCGGCCAACATACCAACAGCAGATGTCAAGCGCGGCCAATCATCATCTTCCAGCTTTCCGGAGCGAATTTTATGCTGATCAATACGCCCCAAAGAGGACATCATGCGCATCGCCAACTGCTCACCTGGCATCTCCATGCTGAAGACCGCAACCGGAACATTGTGCTTAATCGCTGCATTCTCAGCAAGGTTAACTGCAAATGTTGTTTTACCCATGGATGGTCGGCCTGCAACGATCACCAAATCAGAAGGTTGCAAACCTGAGGTCATTTCATCAAAATCAGAAAATCCTGACGAAATACCTGTAATCGGATTATCTTGCTGAAACAGCAAGTCAATTCGATCAACTGCTTTAACCAATAGATCTTTAATCGCAACAAAACCACGCCCACCACGATTACCCTGATCGGCAATTTCAAAAACCAGTTTTTCAGCATTATCAAGCAGTTCGGTATAGCTTCGCCCTTCAGTATTAAAGGCACTATCACCAATATCTGTTGCAACCCGAATCAATTGCCGAAGAATTGAACGCTCACGAACGATATTTGCATAAGCTTTAATGTTAGCAGCACTTGGGGTGTTTTTTACCAAGGAGCCAAGATAGGATAACCCTCCCACCTCTTCAATCTCACCTAAACTTTCAAGACGTTCGGAGATGGTAATAACATCAAAAGGGGTATTGGATTCACTGAGATTTGCAATACAACTAAAGATCAAGCGATGATCCTGACGATAAAAGTCCTGATCAATCAGCAGATCCGCAATTTGATCCCAGCGACTATTATCCAGCATCAAGCCGCCAATCACTGATTGCTCCGCCTCAATAGAGTGTGGCGGAACCTTTAAAGCCTCGGTAGCGGGATCTGAATACTCAGTGTTCATAGTTTACTCAATACCCAAAAAATACACTCGCCAGCCAGCGACATACCCAACAATGCTATATTTTTATAACTTACGGCATTGCTGAGTACAACACTTCAAGCTTACTCTTCCGAGATAATTTTGATGTTAATAATTTCATTCAAATCAGCAGCAAGGTGAACAGCAACATCAAACTCACCTAACTCATGCAGTGGCCCTTCAGGCAGACGCACTTCACTTTTCTTAACTGAAATACCCGCCTGGGTCAAAGCTTCAGCAATATCATTTGCACCGACAGAACCAAACAATTTACCACCAACACCTGCCTTAGCAACAATGGTAATAACTCCCATCTCTTTTAATGAATTTGCACGTGCGTTCGCTTTTTCTCTTGCGTCTTTAGCCGCAGCTTCCAACGATGCACGACGCTCTTCAAAAACTGCCATATTCGCAGCTGTTCCAGGCAAAGCTTTACCCTGGGGAATCAAAAAGTTTCTGGCATAACCAGGCTTCACAGAAACACAATCACCCAAGTCACCCAGTTTTTGTACTTTTTCCAGCAAAATTACTTCCATTTTGCAATACCTCATATCAAATATTTATCAAAATAAATCTATATATTACGCTTTGATCTTTGAGCGAAAATCGAACTGACTATCCAGTAGCCCCGCAATCGCGAGCAGAAAGGCCAGTTGCGGTAAAATCACCATCAAGATATACACCGCCACCAACCAACCACCGCTAATACCTTTTGCGGCAACAATACCGTGCAACAGACCTAACCCATGAATCATGAACAGTGTCATCACAACAACGATCAAATCCTGAACAATCGAACCTGCGCCACTATCAGCAAACAGAGCAATACCCATCAATACCAGAGCACCATACGCTATACGCTTATCTAAACGTAACGCATGAAACTCACGCTGAAAACCACCTTCATTAAATAGTAACGACTGCCACCAGCGCCCGATAAACAGCGCGATCATCATACTGATCACTAATGCACTTCCAATCACACCTGTTATTGAACGCGCCAATATGTCAAAGGTTTCTTCTATTTGTCCTGGTTTGAATGGTACGCCTGACTGCTCCAGTATAGGCCCTAGTCCAGCGTCAAGAACATCACGCCACCAGGCATAAACATCACCCATCGCAACATGCATTGCAGTCACAGCAACCAAGCCGATCACACCTGCAAAACTCAGAGCTATCGGTAATGAAACACTCCATCTAAGTACAATGGATAACAGCCATACAGGCAGCCATAAAACTGCAAACAGTACCCCTGCGGTCACAAATGCGCCAGTTCCATCTTGCTGCATAACGGCAGCAACAGCAAGCAGCACTGCCGTAGAAAAAAGAACGATCAAGCCCCCTTCTCTTGCGCCGTGCCGCAACGTTACTAATGCAACTGCTGCCGAGCTAATGGAGCTAAGTAGCGGCAAAACAAGCGATAAAATTGCAGCTGTCACTACAACCAATGTTGCTGACCAGCGCCCTCGTAAGATGTAGTTTGCAAATGCACGCATCTTTGCAGCTAATTAATTTCGGCTTCAAAATCAGATAATATTTATATTACAAACTAGCCTTTGTGTGCATCGCAATAAGGCAGCAACGCGATAAAGCGAGCCCGGCGAACCGCTTTTGCCAATTGCCGCTGATAGCGAGCTTTAGTTCCGGTAATACGACTTGGAACAATCTTGCCTGTTTCTGAAATTGAAGGTTTCAACAAATTGATATCTTTGTAGTCAATCTCAGTAATACCGTCTTGTGTAAAACGGCAAAATCTTCTACGACGAAAAAAACGCGCCATATCTCTTCCCCTAAATTTAATTTAATGAATAATTGCTTACGATTCGCCCGGAGCTTCTGAAGCTGACTCAGAAGTTTCTGAAGCTTTAACGGAAACTGCCGCAGGCCTTGGTGGGCGAGACGGCCTCTCGTTACGCTCTTCATTTGCTTTAAGCATTGCTGAAGGTTCAGTAATCGCTTTTTTACAATTTATGATCAAGTTACGAATCACTGCGTCATTAAAACGGAATGCACTATTGATTTCATCTAACGCTTCTTGATCACACTCAATATTCATTAACACATAATGTGCTTTATGAAGTTTATTGATTGGATAAGCAAGCTGACGACGACCCCAGTCTTCCAGACGATGAATACTTCCACCGCGGGTTTCAACACTTGAACGATATCGTTCAATCATAGAAGGTACTTGTTCACTCTGGTCAGGGTGGACCAGAAACACGATTTCATAATGTCTCACATTAACTCCCTTCGGTTATGTAAGCCTCCCACTGGCAACATTCAAGTTCAGCCCAGTGATAAAGCAAGGAGAACAACTAAAAATACCCGTGCAAAATACACGGACGCGGCATTCTAGTTGAGCCAACACAATTATGCAATTTATTAAGCACATCATTTAACCGATAAGTATAATAGGCCTAAAACTATCAAAATAAACATAAAAGGTAAAAATTTTGGGT
>DRLZ01000156.1 GCA_011322755.1 Crenotrichaceae bacterium | reverse complement strand
GGGTAAGGAAAATAAACACCACACCACTCATTATCTGATTATTATGATGGCCCAGAGGAGAAACTTTGTGTTGTGCTTTCAGTAGTTCCAGACGATTTACCGGCAATTTCTGATTGGCTAATTAAAGTGATTTCCGGAGTCGCCCATTTTGTTAATTTACAATCCAATAGTGTGGTTATTATCTGGTCGTTAGTAATCAACAAGGTGCTATCTTCTGCTGCTCCGTGATTAGTCATAGTATAATTCCCTTATCTGATTGTTAAGTACCAGAGCCTGGATAACTGGATTGAAATATATAAAACAGGCTTGTTTTTACTAATAATACCTGAGTAAAGATGTCAATACTAGCCTAACGAGATACGCTTGTAAAAGTACGTGCTTCCATCAATACATTGCACTACAAGCTAGAATAGTCATTGAACAAGAACAATCAAATATGAGAACAATAAATATCACAAAGCCCTGAATCCAATATTGGTTTGTCATTTATTATTTGATGTTGAGCAATCCCCCAATTAATATTGCCTTCCAGGAGCTGTACACCATCGGGTGTGACAACCACATCCCAGCCTATCGTTGCCATATTCGCACACAAACAATGTGCTTTCAAACAAAGCTCAGTAATCTCGGACCAGAATGGCATAACCTGTGCCCCCATTTTATTCAATGCCTGTTTGTAAGATGCTGACGACTTAAGCAACCAACTGCTTGAATCAATAAAACACCCTGCCCTGCAATCAATTGCAATCAACCACCAGGCGCTGTGATTGTCGGGTGATGGAATTTCAAGTAAGGCAGAGACAACGACGGGTTTTTGATTCACAGAACAGGCGCTAATCAGGCGTAGTGTTATGAGTTTTTTTGTTGTTGTGTATTGTTGTACAAGTGGATGGTTTGTAAGCAAAGGCTGGATCAGGTAATCTCGATGTTGTACTTGCTGGTTGATATAATCAACGATACCTGACTCCTCAATCACCTCCCCTGTTTTAAAAACCGTCAATTGATAACTGTCCGACTCCAATTGATAATTGAGGGTCAGACAGCCCTCTGAACGACTGCCAATACCTGGCTTAACAAAGCATGATTGCTTGATAAATAAATCACTCGGGCTGACTGGCTGTCCACGGCTGAGACGTTTCAACGAAGCAACTGTTGAAATACTGTGTCTGGATAAGTTTCTGGAAAATAAAACCTTATCAGACAACAAACGATGTGTGTCTGTACTGATGTTGGGTGACATGGTTAAATGCCACTGTGGCAACTCATGTGTGTAGACAAAATTCAACCACTGTTGCTCAGGGTAACAATAAAGTTTGTACTGATAGAAAGCAAATCCAGGAATCCCATGCAGGAAAGCCGCTTTAAATAACCCTGCCAACTGACAAGCAGGCGATACCATACTGTGTTGCGCAACTGTTTTGTGATGTTTTTGATAATTCCGGTAGATTTGTCTCCAGCTGTGCCAAAGCAACCAGGTAACACTTGAATAAATAAAAATCAGCGCCCAAACCCAGCGCGGAAAGCGCGGCCAGGCTTTCAGAAACACCTGTCGATGCAGTTGTACCGCGCGGGTTTGTTCTGGGAGAAAAAAACGCCAGCTCACCAATGTATGAAGAAACGGTCTGACAAGTATTTGTGCGTAAAGCTGTTGACAGCGTTTTACAATCACGCTTCTTCGCATACAGCAAGTATCTGCTGATCGCTATTTCGACCCAGCCTGACAATGGCATCGACATGTTGAATTGTCGTGTTGCGATGAGCGATTATAACGATTGTCAATTTTCCCTGCAGTTTTAACAGTGCTTGCTGAATCTTTTGCTCATTGTCATGATCAAGAGCGCTGGTTGCCTCATCGAGTATCAATAGCTGTGGATTCGACAGCAAGGCTCTGGCAAGCGCTAGTCGCTGACGTTCACCACCTGAAAGACGCACCCCGCGATCACCAATAACAGTATCCAGTCCGTGCGGTAATTGCCGAATAAAATCATCTGCTGCTGCCAGTTGCAAAACCCGCCATAATTCTGCTTCACTGGCATCCGGCTTGACCCATGTCAAGTTATGACGAATTGACTGGTGAAACAAAAATACTTCCTGTGTCACATAAGCCAAACTACGTCGCCATGCCAGTCGTTGCTCTCCGCAAAGCGGCGTATCATCACAGAAAATGCGACCTGAATCAGGTACCAGCAAGCCAACAATTAAATCAGCAAGCGTGGATTTTCCGGCACCGGAAACGCCAACCAGCGCCACCGTCTGATTGCGTTTGATTTCCATATTGAAACAATCAATCACTGGTTTTTTCTGCCCGGGATAACAATAGCTGACATTTTTTAAAACAATCTTGTGTTTAAGTTGTGGTGTAACCAGACGAGCTGATAACTCGCCCTCCTGTGCATCCTGACAGTGCTTCAACATCTGCTTGACATCATGCAAAGCAGGAATCTGGTGTAATAGCCGCTGGTATGTTGAGTGGATCCCCAGCACCTGAGGTAGCAAACGTGAAAAAATCAATAACAATAACAACAAGGTTGCCAGCGGCACAGACAACCACTGTAATGAAAAATAAAACAGCACACTAAAGGCAATGACAGCACCAACCATAAACACCCACTGAGTTAGTGCGTTAATACGGGTCATTTTGATTTGCTGCTGTTCCAATAATTCACTGGTCTGTGCCACCTGCTTTGCATAGTGCGTTTCACTCGCATAGCTTTTTATCATTTTCAGACTTGCCAGCTGTTCGGTTAACATCTGAAAAATACTTTTAAAACTGGTCAGCTGGATTTCTCCAGAATGATAAATGACTTTATTAAATGGTAACAACACGAGCAACAGTCCAGCAGCACAAGCTAATGCCAGCAAACACATCTGCCAGGATAATAACAGCGCAAACAGCACATAAACCAGGGTCAAGATAATATTGCTGAGCAACTGCAACATCTGTTGTGCCATATAACCGATACTTTGAACTTGCCCGGTAAGACTATGGGTGAAATCAGACATTTTGTGCTGCACGATAAATTGCCAGTTTGATTTCAGCAGCGCAGAATACAAACGGTTGCGTATGAAATTGATATAACGTTGTTGTATCGTGGCACTTAATACTGTTAGCCAGTAGCGTGTTGTGGCAATGCTGGTAACAACACAAATATAGATAAACAGAACTGCCGGTAAGGTTAACTGGATATCGAGCTCAGCAAACAAAGCACCAACCCGGTTAGCTAATCCTGAATCCATCTGTTCTGCAAAAGAAAAACCAACCAATTGCAGTAAGGGAATAATCAGCAGCAATCCCACACCCGCGGTTAAACCCTGAAACAGCATTAACAACAAGGTGAGCGTGAGTTGTGACGGAGCGAACTGGAAAAAGTCCAGAAATGCATGCCAAAGTTGCCTGAAACGTGGATCAAACATGCTAGGCATCGCTACACTCGATAACAGAGTAGACAGTATGAATTGCTATCAATAAACAAATGACGGTCTTTGCTGTACTCAGCATGTCATTTTCTTCATTTACATCACCACACGCGCACACGTTACGCTGAATGATCATATCATTGACAGCTCGATCTGTTGAGCTGATGGCTTTGAAAGAAAAAGCTTGGATCACACCAGGCACGAGTATCGCTGTTCATGGAAGAAATCATCAAAACAGTTTTTCAGTGATAACGATGCAGCCATTGATTAAGCCATAACAGGTTGTTGATGTTCTTTAGATTCTGAAATGAAGCATTTGTTACCGCAGACCGATGAGTCTGTGTACTCTGAGATAATTGCTTGCGCAATTTTTGTACATCAATCAGCTCGCTTAACTGTGGATGAAGTTTCTCGATGTTGATTAAACACGGCTTCACCTCGGATTTATCTTGTAATTTATAAACCGGCCCCATATCCTTGCTTGGCTTCCAGGCGACCTTATGATGCACCACATCGTTAATCGCTCGACGGTGTAGCAGACGTGATACCCCGTGATTATATTTTTCGATTGAAGGAATACTCAAAAACAGTTTGATCAAACGCACATCCAGTAGCGGCCAGCGATATTCGATATTGTGTGACGCGGCCATCAATGTGCAGTTTTCCATTCGTGTCGATACGAATGGCGCCCAGCGATTTTGCAGGGTAAAATCATTTAGCGTCTTGTAAGGTGCATCGTATTCTGCATTTTTTAAATAGCGGCTCTGTAAGTCATACTGTTCTACCCAGTGTTGTTTGACAAGCTGATAGCGCCAACGCTGACTAAAAGCGGTCTGAAAACGTTTGTTGTAAGTCTTGTTATTATAATTGTTTGCAATGATTTTCAATGTACGCAATAAGCGGGTAAAGGCATTTCCCTTGACGGCATTATATAACTCAAGATACCGCCCTTCGTGATAGAGTTCAGCAAGTACCAAACCGGCACTGGCAGTAACAAATTCATCGCCACCATGACCAGACAGCAAAGTGCGTATATTTAATTGTTCGGCCATTTGATAAAATGGCTCATGACCGGTTCCATTACCATGTTCTTGTGGATAACCGAAAATATCTAATGCCTTGGTGATGAGCTCAAGGCGTTGATCGGGTTCATAGTTAGCGCGGGTAAAGACGTGGGTCGAGGCCAGTTTAGTTGACTGGCAGATAGCATGAATATATTCTGGCTCCAGTTCACAACTGGTAAACGCAAACGCATGCAACTGTTGTTGTGGTTTAGCCAGAAATTGAGCTGCATAGGCAGTAATCGTTGATGAATCAATACCGCCACTGAGCTCACTCCCGATCAAATAATCACTGTGCACTCGACATTGAATCGTCGCCTCCAGCTGTTCGCGGTAAGCATCGACATATTCACGCGAATCATTCAACTTTAATGTATTTTCTGTTGAAAATTGAAAATAAGGACGAACTGATGACTGCTTAGTCATCACTGTTAAACAATGTGCTGGCGCCAGCTTGGCGATTGCTGGATACGGTGTTTCTGTGAAGCTCATGGATAAACCAGTCAGATAGTCTGCAATCCACTGTGACGAAGGTTTTAATTCACAACATTCAAGCTGATGAAAAAACGCGAGATGGCTGCCGAATATAAAACGCTTTTCGCTCAAATGATAATAAAAAGGCCTGACGCCCATGTGATCACGCGCACAGAATATTTTCTGTGCACGACGATCAAAAATGACGAAAACAAAATCACCAATCAGATAATCAACACATTGTTCACCCCATTGTTGATAGCTTTTTAGAATGAACCATGGATCACATCGTAAAACATCATCCAAATCAATTTTAAGCAATTCCGCAAGTTCATCCCGATTATCAATTCGAGCCCATGCAACAACGGTTAATTTTGTTTCACTGTCATAAATGGGACCATTCTCAGTTTTTGACTGTGCGGTATTAAACAACGTTTGCTGAACAAAAGTCGTTTGCTCGTCATGCCAGTGAGAACAGACATCGGCAGGGATGATTTCAGTGAGTCGGCCTTGTGTTGATAGCTCAATAATCTGCTCTGAATAACGCTGAGCATGCGGATCACGGATAAATTCCCCAAAAATCATCGATGTTACCCTTGTGATGCGAAAGCAGGTTGCTGAATAGATTGACGCTCGATAGGCTTTGGGTTAACTAAAGGCTGACCCTGTGAATCCAGATAACCAAAACGCTGCATCACCTGGCAATGATCCGTAACTATGCGCTGGATTTGTGTTTCTGACAATGTTTCTTGCCAATCGCCAACCTTGCCTTTCCGAAAAAAGTTTGCTGATGTTGCCATTTTTTCCTTGAATCCTTTTTCCTGTTCCTGTTCTTGCAGTTTTTTGATTGTGCAGTGCTCAAGCGCTTGTGTGATACTATTTTCATCTGTTGCAAGTTCCAGAAACCCGGCAACTTTGCTAAAAGTCGTCATCGGATGGTTTACCATATCTTCGTAACGAACCACGAGGCGATTGATTTGCGCTGCATCAACCCAGCTTATTACATGATCAGACCAGCTGAGTAACCACTGTCGAAGCTGGTTATTGAGGCGTTTTGTACCACCACAAAATGCAAATTGTGGATTCGACATATTATCAATGGCTTTATCAATACTGCAATTTGAATGATGGGCAAATGAAATCGCAACATCAAGCGGATTACGCAACAAATACAAGACGCCGTAAGTCGCGTTGGCAGGAATCAACTGTCGACCGTCTGCCAGCGTTGTATATGCATCGTGAATTTTATGATATTCCAGACTTTCTGCCTGTTCTGCGCTCCAGCGATAAACATCAGGTCGCAGTTGATCAATCTCGTCATGACTCAACGCGCCGATATCAAAACCAAGCACGTCATCAATCCAGCCGCGACCACTAGCAATTGAGCCCGTGTACAGCTCATTAATATCAACAGCCTCCTCTTCCTCACCGTTTAGATTTGCGATAAATAATCGCATCCAGGTATTTCCGGATTTAGGATAGGAAGCCAGCCAGAAAATCCCGGCGCTCATACTGCCATCCCATGAGACTGCATATCCTCCAGAATAAAATCAATCAGGCGCTCAATTTGAAATGATCGGTTAGGCCGTGTAATCCGCGTGACACGGATACGTTTCGCCAACTGACCGACCTGTTTTAAATGGACAGATTGTAACTCAAGCCCTTTGATATATTTTGGCCGATATGTATTATTTTTAATCGGATTGAATTTTTTAAACCCATTGATCGGTTCCATTAAAAATTCGTCCTCGTTATGTGAGGATAACAGGTAAATTGCAGATAACGGCAAGGGCTGTTGACAAAAACAGGTATCACTTAGAGGATAGGCATACTTTTCTACTTGTAAACGAATTTTGTTTAATCCTGAAAAACCAATGCCTAGTTGTTTAATGGCGTCGTGCCAGAGTTTAATTTGTGGGTAACTCGGTGTCACATCACCCTGCTTGTTAATTGCGCTCACATCATCTGCCAGAATCTGCTGTCCCCGTTGATGGAAAGCTGCTGCCAATGTCGACTTCCCATTACCGGAAGCACCAGCAAACATGACGCATTGATTACCAAAACGGATGGTATTCGCATGCATTACCAGATAGTGGCGCTGGTGTAATATACAACCCATACACGAACCAAGCAGAAAAAGACGAATACTTTGCAGATCTGCACCGGTCTCGGCCATCACCACAATTTTATTGCCATTCATCACTTCGAACCAGGCGACTTCTGGAACATGCAACCACAGATGGTTAATAGTCGATTGACAATACAGATCTTTAGACGTCGGATCTTTTAACCCATTTTTGTCAATTTTTCCATACTCAATCGTGACATCAACTGACAAATCATCAGAAGTGTTGACAGGAATTAATTGTGGCAACTCAATCTCACTGGAAATGGCTAAGCCAAATGCTTGATAACTGTACATATTAGGTGATGTGAATAATGTGAGTAAATTAACGAATCCAGCAGCGCCGAATAACGAAAGCAACCGGACGCAATAGATAATACAGGATATAACGATGAGGATGTTGTCGGTACCAGCTTACACTTCCTCTTGGCCTCTGACAGAGTTTATATAACAGGTATAAACAAAAATATTGTTTCGGCATCCAGAATAACCGACGCCAAAATTCAATAAAAAATGATTGGATCTGCGCACTCGATAGCAAATGTAAAGCGAGCGGAGTACTCAATCGTTGTTGCCAGAACTGTTGCTTATAGGAATAAAATGCTTCTGGAATTGGTATATGATATATCTGGCTGGCTAGACAAACAGCTTCGAATAAACACTTTTGACAGTGATATTGATCAGCCATTTTGAGTAAACGATGCCAGTCTGGTTTAAAACTGACAAGCATTTTTGCGATATCACTTAACCAATGTAAGCGATACCAGCCAGCGGCTGTCCCATGCAGTGACTGATACAACCAAAGATAATCGTAACTCAATATTCTGAGGGTTTGGTGGTGAAACTGCTGTTGCATTGAAGATTTTATTAACTCATCAAACGGTACTTCAAGAATCGATGAATCAGTTAAAAACCGCCAGTGGACTTCTAACACAATTTTATCACCAGGGTGTTGATACACCCGATCTTTAGTGCAACGGTTCAGAAAATCAATTTCCTCACTGGTAGCAGTTTCGGGAGGATGTTTTCTCTTGAACCCCATCTTTTCGGTTAACAATTGCTCAGCTGTGTTCACGTCAGCACAATCTATTATAATGTCCAGATCCTTCGATTGCCGGCAGCCACTGTCTGAGTAGAGAAGCTGTGATAGAGCAACACCTTTAATCGGAATAAAGCGAACCTGATTGCTCTCAAATAACTGTGAAATTTTAACCAACCAGGCAGACTGTCGCAACGAGATGCGCTGAATCTTAAAGTTTGACCTATACAGCTGATTAAAAATATTACCTGGTATATTGTCTTTATATGCAACTAAGCCTAGATAGACTTGCGGAACTACACGATGCCAACTAACAAGTTGTAAAAAGTGTTTCCAATCGATTGCATTTGTACCGACAGATTGAACAGCATCAGCAATCTCGTGTTGTCTTTTATCTGGTGCTGGATCAGTCAGTGCAACCAGCAGCTTGAATTCTGCTGAATTAATCAAGTGTATTGACCTTGTACATGAAGATGATACATCATCAATTTTTTCTAATTATTTCATGCATTGAGATTTTCTGATCCCATAAAGAATTGATGCCAGCCGGGGACAAAACAACATTACCGTATCTGATGTTTTCGTATGCCATTAAGATAGCATGCACGGCTGATCATATCACGATGTTGGTTGGCATTTTCATAACAGCAGCGTGGGCAATATCTGCAATGGTTCTAATTTAACACAACGTTGTGTGAACAATGATGTCTCAATATTTCGCATGATCATCTTCATAAATAAAACCTTTTTTACTCGCCTGAGCACGCACTGTCGCATAGATCTGTTGATCCAGTGAATCAAGTGCGCCTCCCTGCTCTTTAAGCTGTTGCTCAATATGATCATTACGTTTCTCTGAGAGCACCGCAATTTCATGCTTCAGCTGTTTACGTCGTTTCGATTTTTTTAAAATTATTTGCTGTTGTTTTTCCACTGCCATCGTTTGCATCGCTTTCGGTAGTTGTTTTTGATCAATACTGGCAAGGCCAATACGACCACTTGAAACAGCATCTACGAGTTCTTTTTCTCCGAGAAAATTGTTTGATCCACTTTTTGACACATTAAACATTGCTCGTCTGGCTAGTGACTCCTCAGACGCATGTGTATCAAGTTTTCGTGCCACATTCTGTTTTTTCTGCTGGCGCTTTTGTTCTTGTTGATTCCCGTAATAAAGGCGAGTCGCATCAAGTTGACTGGCTAAACTGGCCAGTTGTTTATCATAAGGCGTACTGATTGCAACAGCGCTGCCAGCTTGTTCAACCTGAAAATAGCGTCCTTTTCCAAGCGATGCAATTTGCTGCCATTGTATTTTGGTAGTGGTTTGCTGGCCACATTGAATGGTATTGATAACAATGCCTTTTTGATCCGCCATTTGCAAACTTTCAGGGTATTGAACATCGTTCTCATAATCAGTATGCGGCGGCGCATCCCCAACAAGGAAGATTACTTTGTAGGCATTCTGATTCATACTCCAGGATATTTTATTGACAGCCTCATACAATGCCTGATTGACACTTTCCGGACCATCGCCACCGCCTTCAGCTCTAAAGTCAAGTAACTTGGCATTCATTGAGTCAAGATCGCTTGATAAATCAATCACTTTAGTCACATAAGCATCACCTCTGTCCCGGAATGCAACCAGTCCCATTTTAATTTCCGGCGCTGACTGCGCTGATGCCATACTCGATGCTATCGACCAGATTTTTTCCTTGGCAGCCTGAATCATTCCATTCATACTACTTGTGGTATCCAAGACAAACACCACTTCTATTTTTGGGCGACTCTGATCTGAAAATTGAACTGTGTTTGTTGTTAGCGCAGTATTCGTTAGCGCATTGGCATTCTGATAATACGGAAATGCAAAGATCACAAGTATTGTCAGTGCAAACAGAAATACAGCAAATTTATTGGTTTTCATATTGAAATCCTCTTACTTAATAGTTAGGAACAGGCAACACAAATCAGTATCAGTAACGGTGTTACAATGATCACTACAAGAAAAAATTATGGTCAGGTTGTTTCTTTAATTTATTTTTGATTGCTTGATAGCGTTTCCATAGCCGCCTCTGCAATTTGTAATGCATGTTGATATTTACTATCTCTGTTATTTTCATGGTTTTTTTCTTTGTTGAAGCAGTTGCCCGGAATCACTGGAAATAATGCCTGAACCAAAAACAGGCACCACAAACTCAGAGAAATACTGTCAGTTTGAACAAACGCCCATAACGAAACCGCCAGGCTAAACAGGTTCAACCCGAGATCAAGCAATACAGAAATAACATTGTCATGAAAATACAAGGAACGAAGCAACCACACTGAAACGACATTCATCAGAACGAACTCCCGTATTGCCGGGACATAAAACCATGCAGCCAGCAGCATCAGTAACCAGAAAACACAGGTAATGAGCCGGCCGCCATAACGATGACTCCGTTTTAACAGGTAAAAACCGTATACAGCACTGACAAACACAATTAAGAAACGCCATGTCGTTACATCTGTATAAGAACGACTAAGAAGCTGATACACGATGCTTCCAGCGGTACTGACAAGCAAGGCAACCAAAACACCTTCTAGAAAGCCAGGTTTCTTCATGATTGCCTCCGAATACTTTGCTCATTCAGAAACGCGATTTCAACATCTTCATCCCGAACCGTATATCGCCCTGACTTGTATCGTAAATCAGCATCAACATTATCTGCTTTATTAAGAAGTACTTCAGCTTGATGTCGTAAACCTTCCAGCTGCAAACACTTACACTCATGGTCAGTGATTCGATTCTCCAGTTCATCTTCAAGCAATGTCTGATCAGTCGCTACGGTTTTAATAAGTTGCTGGATTTCCAGTTTGCGCTTGATTTGAAAACGCGCAAGATTATTTTGACGGGCTGAAAAACAGATATCCAGTTGTTGTTCTATTTCAGCCAGTAATTGCACAGCGCTGGTTTCACGTTGTTTGAGTCGCTGCTGCTGTTTTTTTAAATCCAGAATATGTTGCGACTCGTCCGCTAATACTTCCTCCATTTCTCTAATGGATTGCTTGAGTATTAAATCAGGCGCTTCCAGCTGATCCAGCATTGCATGCATATCCGCTTGTAAAAATCTGCATAGTCGGGATATTAAAGTCATTGATGTTCTCCTAATTTACAATCAGTTGCTGATAGTTTATGTTCATAGACTGATTGCGAATAGGCTGAGTTATGTAAAACCCTGACGTTATGTTTTACAAAAAATTTACATGATGAAATGAACAAACTGCTAGGATTATCAATACCCTGTCAATCTGAAATAACCGCAAAGCATTGTGCAATCCAAAACACGCATTCTGATTATTGAAGACGAACCCGCGATCCAAACCGGTCTGGTAGATGTTTTTATCTATCATGGTTATCAAACAGAGACAGCAGCAGATGGCAACGAAGGCTTGAAAAAAGCACTGAGTGGTCGTTACGCCATGATCTTGCTGGATGTAATGTTACCGGGAATGAATGGATTTGAAATCTGTCAACATATTCGTCAGAAAGACCGTGATGTCGCAATCATCCTGCTGACAGCCAAAACTACAGATGAAGATATTATTGAAGGATTTTCACTGGGTGCTGATGATTATGTTGGCAAACCATTTTCTGTTGCACAACTGGTATTACGTGTTCAGGCTGTGCTCCGCAGATCAACATTACCAACTGCAACAGAGAATCAAATTAGGTTATCTGAAACTGTTTTAATTGATTGTAATAATCTCTGCGGTCAATGTAGTCACCAACAGATCAACTTCACTCGGCGCGAAATTGATCTGTTGCAGTATTTGAAAACAAATACACATCGCCCCGTTTCACGCGATGAGTTATTAAGCAAAGTCTGGGGTTATGGCAACCATTTACATCTTGAAACACGAACAGTTGATATTCACATTGCTAAATTGCGTCGTAAAATTGAGCCTGATCCTGCCCGGCCGCGTTTTCTGGTAACAATTCGTGGTGCCGGGTATCGACTCATTATCAAAGCTAGCGAGCATGACTAAATGTTCCGTATTTGCATTAAGAGGGCTGAACAAAAAAACTTTACGACGTTGGCTAACACTGTTTTTTCTTGCTCTGGCGCTACCTTCGGCCGTGTTGATCCAGCAATCACTCGCTCGACTTGATTTAGAGGTGTTTCACCAGCATCGAAGTCTGGCCGAAAAGCTTGTGGAACGCATTGATGCACATTTTCAGCAACTGATTATCAATGAGGAAAAACGCGCATTTACAGACTATGTGTTTCTGAATATCGCTGGCGATCCTGCTGCTGGTTTTTTACAACAATCACCATTATCAACATATCCACCTGAATCAGCCATCCCTGGTGTGATCGGTTATTTTCAGGTTGATGCACAAGGCATGTTGCAAACTCCACTATTACCAAATCCGGCATCAACCGCCAAACACTATGGTATCTCTGAACATGACTTTGACAAACGACTTGCTTTACAAAACAGGATTCAGGAAATACTCGCAGACAATCGTTTGCTACGCCCTGCCCGGCAAATTCACGCCTCCTCTGCAAAAACAAACGTTATCTTGCAACAACACAAAGACAGCAATGAGCAACACGACAGTGTCTCTCAACAAATCGGGATTGTTGTAGATAGCCAGTCACCTTTGGAACCCAAAAAGGTCGAGTCAGCTCAACAAAATCAGTTTTCCACGTTTGATTCAATCATACCTTCCCAAGAATTTGATGCCTTTGACAAGCACACAGAAAAAGCAACCCCAGTTACAGGCCAAGCAGGTTTTGATCAGCTCAAATGGCCCCTGCTACGAAAAAAACAGAAAACCCGGAAACCCCAAAAAACACTGGGACAGGTTGCAGACTTGAATCTTGATGATCGGTATCAGGCACAACTGGCACCAGCCCAGAGCAAGCAGTTGGCAGTAGTTGAAGAGACTAAAGCCAAACTCGAAAAAAGAGCGCGGATAGAACAGAATTCATTGCCTGAGTTTGCCACTGAATCATTGAAGACTAAAGCGTATTCATACACAACCAGTGTCTTGAGAGAGAAATCTGATACTGTTACAGTTCAGAAACAAGCTGCCCCATCAATTCGTATCCGCACATTTGAAAGTGAAATTGATCCGTTTGAATTCAGCTTGCTCGACAGCAATCATTTTGTGTTATTTCGCAAGGTCTGGCGTAATAATCAACGGTATATACAAGGTATGTTAGTGGATCAGCAAGTCTTCCTGAAAGACATGATCAACACAACATTTCAAGCATCAATGCTTGCCTCTATCAGCAACCTGCTGGTAGCTTACCATGGTGATGTCTATTCCATGTATCATGGACAGATCAACAATAATGTTTTATCCAGTACACAAAACCGACCGGCCACGTTATTGTATCAAGACCATTTGTCATCACCTTTCAATGAACTGGAGTTGATTCTCAGCATTCATCGCTTGCCAACTGCGACAGCTTCATTTGCCGTAAGCTGGACTGCTGCACTTCTGCTTCTGGTTTTGTCAGGTGGGCTTTATCTTGTTTATCAAACAATCACCAAACAAATTGAATTAAACCGGCAGCAGCAGAATTTTGTATCGGCCGTCAGTCATGAGCTAAAAACGCCGCTCACATCAATCCGTTTGTATGGTGAAATTCTACAGGAAGGCTGGGCCAGTGAAGAGAAACAAAAGCAGTATCACAACTTTATAGTTAATGAAAGTGAGCGTTTGTCACGACTCATCAACAACGTCTTGCAACTCGCGCGCATGACCCGAAATAAGCCAAAAGATGATATTAAAAAATTAACCGTTTCTGAGTTACTGGATATCATCCATTCAAAAGTAACAACACAGGCAAAAACATGCCGGTTTTCTCCTCAACATGATAAGTGATGATGACGTACTCCAGGAAACTCTGTGGGTCAACCCGGACTGGTTCGCCCAGATTATCATCAACCTGGTCGATAACAGTATTAAATTTTCAGCTGGTAGCGAGAAAAAAGTGATCGATATCAGCTGTCAAACGCTCACAAACAATAACATTCGGTTCAGTGTGCGCGATTACGGACCAGGCATTCCAAAAACACACATCAACAAAATCTTTAACCTGTTTTACCGAACTGAAAACGAGTTAACTCGTGAAACTACCGGTACAGGCATTGGGCTTGCACTGGTTCAGCAATTGTCAGAAGCCATGAATGGCCAAGTGGCTGTGGTCAATTGCTCACCAGGTGTTGAATTCAGCGTTAGTTTTCCAACCAGCTCTCAGAATAACAGTTAGCGAATGAGGTCACTTGGAAATCAAATCGAAAACAGTTATACCACTCACATCAGCAACTCCGGCCCGGTTGGTTGGCTTGAATACCATCAACAAAACCAACAAACTCGGTCACTCCATGTCACAGGTTATTGATTAATGAAGACAAAAAATGTATTTAAATTGACACCCGGTATGCCACAAGATGCAACCATTCCACACCACCTGATTGAAGGATTAGGCAATCTAAGCGCATATGATATCTACACAGAACTCACAGCCAACATTAAATCCAACGGTATTGATTGGCGGCACATGTACAACGATCCGCTAATACTATTGATTATCATGTGTGAGGATTCCGGAGCATCTCAGGAAATGCGTCTCGCTTGTGCTGACTATTTGAAAGAATTTACCGCGCAATTGCGATCCAGATATTTACCCATGATGGATGCCAATGGCGCCAGAATTAATGATGTTTGGGATGATGAACGCCACAACTGGGAAAATCTGGATCGCTGGCGAGAGCATAATCCTCTCAGCTATTTGCACGCGTACGCAGAATTAGTCGACAACACTGTTAAACAAATGGTCACAGACTACTCAAGGTGGATGTTATGGGATGCTGCTGAAAACAGAAAAGGCAGTTATCCGCTCGATACCGGTGAATTCTACTACCGTGTATTCCTGAGAGAACTGTTTGCCCAAATCTACATGTCTGAATCACATCTACTCAGCAATGAAGTCAAACAAGCCCATGCAACCAATGGAATCAAAGCGATACGCTGGATGTTATCAAAACACGCAGGCGCAGCCGGTCAGCTGAATGAGCTCGGCTGGTCTGATGCTCACGCTGTGATGTATTTTGACTGGGATGCGAGCAATGATGCTAACGTCAAAGAACGAGTTGTCCACTGTTATTTCCACGGTATACTCCAGGAAAATCTGATACGCATAAAAGTCACTGATTTTTATAATCAACATCAGCACGAAGTTGATCAATTAGTGCAATGGTGTATTCAAACTGTTAACTCCATAATCCACAACAGTGCGGGTGAATTCAACTGCACAACGGGCGCTGTAGAAACTGCCACACTTTATAATATGAACCGCGAAGAATTCTGTCTGGATAAAACAGAGAATGGCAAGCATTGCGTGTTTTCCAAAGACGGTAATAACGGTATTGGCTACCCGCC
>DRLZ01000155.1 GCA_011322755.1 Crenotrichaceae bacterium | reverse complement strand
TGGTGTGGTATGGCAGGCGTCACACTCTTTTCCGATAACCTGGTGTGACTGATGCAATGGCCCGCTAAGCCACAAACTATCATCCGGCAAAATTGTCTGGTCTCGAAGAAACTGACCTGCTGGCAAGGAAAGCACGCCAGAGACCGGGATTAGAAAAAATATTGATAGGATGCTGATTGCAAAAATCCACGACCAGGCCTTTTTGCTTAACACAACCTGTTGTATTGATGTGTGATGCAATGATTCTTGCTGGTTTGTCGTGTCTGCAATATCAACGGTCAAGACAACAGGATGATCCGCCCGGGTTTTTTCCACAGTGATTGACGATGATCCTATCTGGATTGAATCACCTGGCGATAACAGCGCTTTTTTCCGAAATTCTCCATTGATTTTAAAACCGTTCGACGATACAGCGTTGATGGAGACATGCCCGTGTCTGTCCTGGCTGATGATTGCGTGACGGCTATTTACAACATGTTCCGTGATCTGCACATGCTGACTCGGGGCACGACCAATGGTTAGCTGCCGAGTCCGGATCTGAAACTGCTGATACTCATCTTGCCCAGTTTCCGGGTTGGTGCGGATATAACGACGAATTAGAAAATGCAAGTGATTACCAATAGAAAAAAACTGTGGTGATATGTATTGCCAAGGCAGCCAGTAATGCAAAAGACAGCGGTAAATGAACAAATAGCCAGATCTGAAGCAAGCTTTGCAACTGTTTTTCTTTTTGCAGTTTTTTCAGTAAAGCAGCCCGGTTTCCGGTAATTTCAAGCAACTCCTGAATACTGGTTATTTCATCAACATTCGTGCTGCCAGCAAGTTTTCCGGCAAGTGTGACGATGAGTGCATGTTGTTCCTTATTGTCAACAATGTTCGCAGTGTCCGTTGATTGCTTATCACTGTTTATCATCAGTTTGCTGCCATCTTTGGCGCTTAACTGCGCCCAGAGGCTTGCTCCAATGTCTGTTCGTCGAATTGCATCTGCTACCAGTTCATGAGACTGCTTATCTATGCTTGTGGCAAGACGTAACGCTTGTTGATCCAGATCCCTAAGATTTTCAGACACCTCTGTATGACTTGATTCATTACGAAACTGAGCCATCAGGGACGGATATTTCAAATAGGTATAAATGCCCCAGCATCCACTGCCAATAACCAGACACATCAACACATACGTTAATGTATGGATATTCCATCCAAACTGGAAACCGCTGTGCAGTGTTGCGATCAGGAAAAGCGCAAGCCCCAGATAAATATGAGCTGACAACCAACCTGTAACACTGCCGAGAGACGAGTAATACGAGCGTTTACGAACACCAAGCCACATCAAAAAAACAATAATAAAAGCGCCAAGCGTACCCAATGTATAGCCTAGAAAAGTGCCGCCATTCACAGGTTGATATGGGGCGTCCAGAACATAGGCAATGATCACTACAAACGACAACATGGTTGCATAAACAGCGTATCGGTAGTTTTTATAACGAATAAATGATTGATGCATTGAGTAATGTGCAATAGAGTGACAGTGAAGACGGTGAGGTCTAAGGAAGAATTTTATTTACCGAGGAGGCGGCCTGTTCTGCATGAATACGAATAGCAGCTCCGGTCGGGCAAGCGTTAACACAGGCCGGACCATTTTTTAAATCCATACACATATCGCATTTCACTGCGATTTTTGGCGTGGGTTCTGATTTTTTCCCCAGCAACCTGTCTAATAAACTCAGTTTCTGGTTGAGTTGTGTCATCTGGATCACATCGTATGGACAATTGTCTTCACAATTTCCACAGCCAATACAGGTATCGTCATTGATGACAACCTCACCACTCTCCAGACGTGTGATTGCATCAGGCGGACAGTCGAGCATACAGTGTGGATGCTCGCAATGACGACAGGATGCAGGAATGTGTAATGAATTAAAGGTCGGGCCTGCCTTGCGATCCAGACGCGAAACATCCTGATGTGTGGTGGCACAAGCTGTCTCACAATTATCACAGCCAATACAGAGCGACTCATCAATAATCAATACATTGGTTGCCTGCCCTAGACCATGATCCATCAGGTAGGCTAGCGTTTCTCCCCGTTCAGGTTCAGCCTGCATCCGGGGGATTTTTGCCAACTGGTTTTGCGTCTCTTTTTGAATCTTGTCCCTGAGTTTTTGATTGCTTGTCAGCAGATTGTTAAAATCAGCAAAGGGGATACTAAGCGCTTCGGTTGCTACTGTCGCTTGTGCAGTCACCAGTCGATGATTATTCTCTGTCAACCCCATCAAGCCAATAAAGCTGTCAGCCGCGTAATAGCCAACAACGTCGTTTTTTTTGCCATTTTTCCTGGATAATGTCACTGATCCACTGCGTAACAGATATAAATGATCGCTGCAATCACCTTCCTGAAACAATGTCTCGCCCATCGCAAAACGATGGATTTTTGTTTGCTTTGCGATGAGACGAACAATATCCTTCGGTATTGGTCTGAGTAAACGATTCAGAGAGCGCAGAATCGAAACCTGATCAATACCGTATCGAACTGATTTTTCTATCCGCATTAATTTCTTGATGATACGAGGCGGTGTTTCAAAAAGAATGCAGTCATCATCTGCAATAACCGTCACCTTGCGAGGTCGATCTGAAATCAGACTCGATTCACCAAAAAATTGTCCTTGCTTCAGGGTCAGCGTTTTACCAGCCTCGCTCTGCACTTGCACCTTTCCTTGCAGGATATTGTAGAACGTCGAACAATAACTCCCTTCGGAAAAAATCACCTCTCCATGTCTGTAAGTGGTCATCTTGCTCATCATCACCAATTCACGCAAGTTGAGCGGATTAATCTCTCTGAATAATCGTAGATGCTGCCTGATAAGCATCAGCCTGTCATCAACGTCTTCTCCAAACGGCAGGGCTTTCAATTTTTCCTGCAATATAGGGTGATCAGCAGGCTTGACGGGGTTACCCAACAGATGTTCAATCACCTCATAGCCTTGATTCAAAGCTTGCTTAATCAAGGGATAACCAGCCAGCGCCCCGATAACATACACACCGGGTACATTTGATTCATAGTACTGGCTAAGCTGTGGTGGTGAATCGGCTGCCTCTGACGAAAAACTCACACCGACAGATTCAACAAGTTTACGGGAAGGAATTGCACCCAACCGGGTAATGATGCGATGACAATCGATAGCAACAACATCGTCCACGGTATTCAAAACGATACGCCCAGGCATTTGAGATTCAGCGGGATTCTGCTGTATTTGATCAACCGTTGTTTCATAAAAACATTCGATTTGACCGATCTCAATTGCCTTGATAATCCGGTTCATGTTGCTTTCTTTCGCGCGTGAGAAATCGTTACGGCGATTGATGACAATCACTCGATTGTCACTGCAGAGTGAAATTGCATTTTCAATCGCAGAATCGCCAGCGCCAACAATAACAATGGTTTCCTGATGATAAGCGTCAGCTGATTCCAGACTGGTTTGAACAAACGGGTACTCTTCCCCTGGAACATTGAGTTTTCGTGGCTTTCCCTGGACGCCAAGGGCAAGAATAATGTTTTTTGTACTCAGTGATTGACCCGTTTTCAAAACAATCCTGAACGCGTCGTTTTTGCTTACAATCGAACGGACTTCAGCCTTGTAGCGAATATTTATCTCTGTATTACTGATAGTTTGTTCCCACTTATCCAGAATCGACTCGCGATCACCAGCCCTGAATTCAACATCACTACGCAATGGCAATTGGCAAGGTTCTGCCATGACATGCTTGCCTTTTTGATACTGCTGAATCGTATTGGCATGTCGATCAGATGCCTCAAGCAAAACGTGAGATGCATTTCGTTGCGATGCTCGCGCCGCAGCGCTAATACCGCCTGGACCCGCGCCTATGATTGCAACATCAAACATCTTGTGACTCATGGTTTATCCTGATTAATTTCATTAATTTAAAGAGCTTATGACCTGTTTGTGCTTTACTCTGGACGTTACATTACGAGAAAACCTCTTAAATTTTCACAAGCGTAACGAACACTAAACAGACTAAATACAGAAAACAGAGTGTCTTATGAAATACATGAGGAATTCGATCACAGTTCAGTGACCCAGGGTATGCAACAGGTATTTGGCAACTTCAAAGAGTGTACAGAATATAACAAGCAATATACATGCCAACATCCTGTAGCAAGGGGATGCTGCAACAACTACCAGTTTAAGATCAACAAAACTGTCGCTTTCTAACGACGACAAGAAATCGTACAGATAAAGAAACCACTCATAACTGTTGGATTCAAACAACAAACCAGTCGTCTCAAAACAGCAACACGTCTGTGCTGTTTTGTTCCCGACATTTTATATTCTTCAGTCATAAAGGTTATATGATGCTGCTGTCAATTGAATACCACTAACCGAGATAAAAGCGTCTTCGCTTGGACAAGCACGAGTGTTTTGATACTAAACACGTCTTTGTTAACATAATCGTCCTCAATATGTAATCTGAAAGACATGTTCTGCCTTCAGCTTTTATTTAAATTCGTGCAGCTCTGGTAACAACGTTGACACACAAGCAAAAAAAAGATTAAAAAAATAATTTGATGTATTGTTTGGACTTAAGAATACCTTTTCGAATTGATTTTTTATCTTTACCAATAACACATCGCATCGCCATCAGGTCATTTATATTGATACTTCACCAGTTCTTTCATAGAAAGTCCTGCGCCCAAAAATGCCAGAAATAACAATTGGAATGGCAGTTTAAAACCTTCAGTTGAAATAAAAGCCAGACCAAGAAACAACACACTTGTATAACAGAAAAACAATCGTTTATTGTTTCGCCGCATTTTGTCATGGCAGGATGGGCATGTAATAACGAATTGATAGCGCTGCTTCCGGCTTATTTGCTGATTACAGTGCATACAGAAAACGCTAATTATTCGACGAAAACCTGCTACAAAATTTTCATTGCCTTGCCAGGAAATAAAGACCCGCCACACTATCCACACAATTGATATCACAAGAAAGATCAGTAAGAAATTATTTTCCAGCGCAAGCCAGTAACTAAACTCTGAACCAGGATTACTTATCATCAATGTTGTTTTTTCTGTTTGATAGACTGTTTCAACGCATGGATATCGCCAGACAGCTCGGTGACTTTGCGCACGATGGTTAAATCCAGATCAACTTTTTTATCCATTGAGGCAACTACTGGCATCAAGCTGGTTTCGACAATATTCGCCAGTTGCTGGATGGCGCCTTCGACAACCAGCGATGGTTTATTGACCACGCGAATACCGACTTCCTTGCCTGCAACGGCATCTTGCAGCGCTTGCAGTTGCTTGCTGATCGCATGCATTGGCTGCATTAGCTCTGTTTCGCTATTGATGGCTTGATGGATGGATTGTAGATGTTCGGTGACGTAGCTGAGTTGTGATGCAACTTTGGTGGCAGCATCTGCATTATCTCCGCCCATGCTTTGGCTGCGTTGAAAATCTTCGATAATGGCGTCCCAACGTTGTTGCTCTTCTGTTGTTATGTTGCCACGTAGTTGCGCGAGTTTCAGTAGATTATGCTCTGCGCCTGTGGTGAGTAGTTGTGCTTCGCCTTGATAATGATCGCTAATCATTTGCATGAGCTCTTCATCATTCATCACTGATGAGACTTTTTCGCTCATTTTATTCATGTTGCGATAACTGCCTTGTAGCTTGAAGGCAGGTTCGGTGCGGTATTTGTCGTCTTGCGCTGCTGAACTGATGTAGGTTTGGTTGACTTTCAAAACCAGATCCTGGACAACAAACAGCTTGCGCAATACGGCAATGATTTCATTTAGCTCTGCGCTGCTGTATTGATGATTTAAATCGGTGCTGGCGACAGATCCACCTTTTGCCATGTCGATAATTTTGTAGACATCATCCATTTCACGGGTTGCCAGCGGCGCGAGTACCGGGTTGGAGGTCAGGCTGTTTTCAATGTAGCTCAGCGCAAATTGTTCATCCATGCCGCCGAGTATGTCGCCAAGGTTATAAATATCAGCCCGGTTGGCGAGCATGTCCGGGATTTTGAACACTTCTCCTGATTCGGTATAGGGATTTCCCGCCATCACCACGCAGAACTTCTTGCCGCGCATGTCGTAGGTTTTGGTTTCACCTTTCCAGACCCCTTCGATGCGCCGGGTGCCATCGCACAGGGAAATAAATTTTTGCAGAAATTCGGAATGGGTATGTTGAATATCATCCAGATATAACATGACGTTATTGCCCATTTCCAGCGCCAGATTCAGCTTGTGCAATTCCTGTCTGGCAGTAGCGTTAGGCGCCGTGTCAGGATCAAGTGACAGCACATCATGGCCTAGTGACGGGCAATTGATCTTCATGAAAATCAGCCCCAGTCGATTGGCGACATATTCCATCAACGTGGTTTTACCGTAACCTGGTGGCGAGATCATCATCAGCAAACCCATCAAATCAGAGCGTTTGTTGTCACCGATGGTGCCCATTTGTTTTGCCAGATTATCGCCGATGATTGGCAAATAGGCCTCGTTGATGAGACGGTTACGCACAAACGAACTCAGTGGTTTTGGCTTAAATTCCTCCAGACGCAAGGCTGTTCGCTGTTGTTCCATGATGCGCTGGCGGAGCTGGTGATAGTCATGATAGCCCTTGATCACCACGTGTTGATGATGTTGCAAGCGTTGCAAAAATTGATCGACTGAAAATTGCAGTCTGCGCTGCTGAATGCTGGCGTGGTCGCCGAGTAATTGCTCGATTGTGAGTTCAAGATCAGCTTGTGAACTGCGCCGCTCGATGCGCTGATCGCCATTCAGCAAAGCCACTGCTTCCGGAATATAGTTTTGCAGATGTTGCAGTTGCTTGTGTTCAACCAGCGCTTGCAACCAGGCCAAGGTTAGCTTCCAGCGTTGATCCACGCGTTGGCTGAGCTTTTCCAGAGCAGTTTGGTAATTACGCCAGGTTGCTTCATCCAGACTGCGTTTTAATTCATCCGCCAGTTGCTGCGCGTATTTACTGCCGATAAACTGCAAGCGTTCGCGGCTAAGTTCCGCGACCAGATACTGCGCCGCCTGTTCAATCACTAATACCGTGAAATCTCCAGCTGTCGCATCAGAACTGTTATTGGCGTGGCTACCAAGCGGATAACGTTCAATAAAACTGTGCAAGGCTTGTCCAACTTCCTCAACCAGCAAATGCGTGGCTTGATGGCTGGCAAGACTGGATTGCATTTGCGCTGCTGACTGGGCGCGGGTTTGCCAGGTGACCAGGCTGGCTTCCAGTTGTGGCATGGTCTCCCGATTCGCCCAGAAAATCTGCGCCAGTGCGCGACGGGATGGCGCGTAACGCAACAGGTCTGCGCCTTGCAATGCCGGAATCAGGCGTTTCAGAATCAAACCGCAATCATGATCGTGAATGCCTTTTTCATACCCTTCACGGTAACGTGGCGCTGCAAAGTTGCGTATCAACTCCAGCAATCCCTCATCATCAAGCACTGCGGAGTGTAAACGGCTGAGATCAAGCCCATTTTGATGTGCTTCAGCGGCTTGCAAAATCAGATAAGCGAGATATTCTGCGCGATATACCTGTGGCGATTCAGACTCCAGCGCCATTTCCCAATACGCTTGCAAAGCCAGCAATTGTGGATTATCCAACGGCTCGAAATAATCGGTGCCGGTAATGTGCAGCGTCAACACCTGATTGCGTGGAATAATGGTTAAATCAAGTTCCTGGGTATTGACGCTGAATTTGTGACGCGGTCCCAGTTTAATGACATTACCGCCGTCTTCGTAAATATCTGTCTTGTCTCGTAATGAGCGTAAT
>DRLZ01000154.1 GCA_011322755.1 Crenotrichaceae bacterium | reverse complement strand
TGAAGTGAAGCTGATGAATATGTTTCAGCGTGAACAACAGCTTAAATGGGCGCTGGACAAGGTGGCTGAAGAGTTCGACTATATTTTCATTGATTGCCCACCATCATTGAATATGTTGACAGTTAATGCGATGGTTGCTTCACAAGGAATTATTATTCCTATGCAGTGTGAGTACTATGCGCTTGAAGGTTTGACGGCATTGATGGATATTTTGGAGCAAATCAGAGCATCTCTAAATCCAAACCTTCAAGTTTTTGGGTTGTTGCGTACAATGTATGATCCGCGCAATAAATTAGCCAAAGAAGTTTCGGAGCAGTTGCTTTCGCACTTCGGAGATGAAGTTTATAACACAATTATTCCGCGCAATGTTCGACTTGCAGAAGCTCCTAGTTATGGCGCTCCTGCGATGTACTATGATAGCGCTTCGACTGGAGCAATGGCTTATTTGGCGCTGGCGGGCGAGATGATTCGTAAAGAGGCTGCCCAAGTGGCGTTATGATTGCAAAGCGTAGAGGACTAGGAAAAGGTCTGGGTGCATTGATGGGCGATATACGGCCTGTCTTAAATGAGCCACATATAACAAGCGGTAGTGAGTTATGTACCTTGCCTGTTGATGTTATTCAGCGAGGAAAGTATCAGCCGCGTGTTGATATGAAGCAAGAAGCATTGGAAGAGCTGGCGAACTCTATTCGTGCTCAAGGGGTTGTGCAGCCGATTGTGGTTCGAGCGATCTCTGATGAAAAATTTGAAATAATAGCGGGTGAACGGCGTTGGCGGGCATCTCAGCTTGCTGGATTACAAGATATTCCGGCAGTTGTTCGTGATGTAGCTGATGAAACGGCAATTGCTATTGCTTTGATCGAAAATATTCAGCGTGAAGATCTAAACCCTATAGAAGAAGCGAATGCATTGCAGCGGTTGATTGAAGAGTTTTCATTGACGCACCAAGAGGCTGCGGAAGCTGTAGGGCGTTCACGTACTTCAGTTACAAACTTGCTACGCTTGCTGGAGTTGCATCAGGATGTGAAGTCAATGTTGATGCATGGAAATCTTGAAATGGGGCATGCACGTGCATTATTAAGCCTTTCAAAAAAGGAGCAAAAAGAGGCAGCTGTTAAAGTAGTTAAACGTGGTTTGACAGTGCGGGAAACAGAGCGTTTAGTTCGAACAATGCTTGCCGGCGTAGATGGCCTGCCTGAAAAACAGAGCTATGTTGATCCAGATATAAAAAAACTGGAAGAGGCGTTGTCCGAAAAACTGGGCGCAGAACTAAAAGTACAACATAACTCAAAAGGGAAAGGGCGTGTGACCATTCATTATAATAGTCTGGATGAGCTGGATGGTATCCTGGCCCATCTGAATTAAAGCATTCTTTACTTGCGGCACTATTTAGTTATCGCTATACTCCTGATCCGAAAAGTGCGTAGGCATAGGTTGTTGAAGAACAAAGAAGACAAACAGACATCACTGTTGCTTGTAGGTGTAGGTACCATGCTGACATCAATGGTCATTAGTGGTTTTTTACTGGGCTATGGTGTTGATTATTGGTTGGAAACTGCGCCCTTGTTCATGTTATCATTCGGCGCGCTTGGTTTTATCGGTGGTGGCCTGAAAGTTTATAATATGCTGAGTAAGTTTTAATGGTTGTGGATGTTGCTGCTCAGAGGCTTGCTGCTGGGAGTCGTAAGGTTATTACGACCCAATTGTTAATAGCAATTATTGTTGCTGGGGGCTTTTTTTTTATAGAAGGCTATCATGGGAGTGTGTCAGCTGTTGCCGGTGGCATAATTAGTATAGTGACAACTCTGATTTTATGGGGAGGTATGAATTGGTCTTCTTCTGTATCTCGTCATAACCCCAATGTCAGTCAAGTAATTCTTTATGTAAGTGCCGCATTTCGTTTTGTGATGGTGCTTGTTATGTTTGTTATCTGTCTGAAGGTTTTTGAGTTGGCGCCTTTGGCAGTCGTGGTTGGTTTTTCTCTGGCGCAACTGGCTTATTTAGTCAATGCGCGCGGATAAAATTTTATTAATCTAGATATTAGGGACTCGGGGGAGAAGGCATTGGCTGAAGCAGCTTCTGGTGGCGGTACCGTCCAGTATATACAACATCATTTAACCAATCTGTGTGCGGGGCAGTGTGATCCGGTAACGCATAAAGCAACTGGTTTTTGGGCGTTGCATCTGGATACGATATTTTTTAGTTATGCACTTGCTGCGCTGATTATGGTCGTTTCATGGCGCTTGGGGCGGAGTTTGGTTTCTGATGCACCCAGTGGATTTCAAAATTTTGTGGAAACAATTGTTGATTTTGTTGCTCAGCAGGTGAGAGATACCTTTCCTGGGCATAACCCATTGATTGCACCGCTCGCTCTGACCATTTTTGTCTGGGTATGGTTAATGAATTTTATGGATTTGATTCCAGTTGATTTGTTGCCAGTATTAGCTAATGCAATATTTGGTATTGAATACCTGAAAGTGGTGCCAACCACAGATCTAAGCGCAACATTTGCAATGTCTCTGGTTGTTTTTGCACTGATTATCTATTACAACATCAAAATAAAAGGCCTTTCAGGCTACGCTAAAATGTTCTTGTTCCACCCTTTTGGTAAGTTTTTAGTGCCAGTTAATATTGTGATGACCATTATTGAAGAGCTTGCCAAACCACTCAGTCTGGGCTTGCGTCTTTTTGGAAATCTATTTGCGGGTGAGCTTGTATTTTTGCTGATTGCATTGATTGGTGGAACTATGTTTTTGGCGGCTGGTTTTTTCGGCGCTATGTTCTGGGGTGGATTGCAGGTGCTCCTTGATTTGGGGTGGTTGATTTTTCACTTGTTAGTTATTACGTTGCAGGCATTTATATTTATGGTATTGACGATTGTCTACCTGGGGATGGCTCACGTTGAAGATCATTAGTTTATAGAACTGGTGTTTTAGGAAGTTTTGTTATCGTTGTTTTTATATTTAATTTTTGGAGGAAATAAATAATGACAGCCGACATGTTATCGATGATCTATGCTTATACCGCAGTGGGTGTGGGTGTGATTTTGGCAGCAGCAGGTATGGGTTCAGCTATTGGCTGGGGTCTGATTTGTGCGAAAACTCTGGAAGGTATTGCTCGTCAACCAGAAATGCGCCCTGCTTTAATGACTAATATGTTCATCTTTGCTGGTTTGATGGAGTCTTTTCCTTTCATCATTTTGGCGTTCGCTATGTGGTTCTTGTTCGCCAACCCATTCGTTGGTGCTTTGGAATCAGCTATTATGGCAATTGGCTAGTTTTAGTGACTAGTCTGAGCCAGTTTGGGCGAGGAGGAACGAAATGAATATTACCGTAACTCTGATCTTTCAAATGATTGCGTTTATCTTGTTGATATGGTTTGTCAATAAGTATTTGTGGACCCCGGTTAACGCTATGCTGGAAGATCGTCAGAAGCGTATTGCTGATGGTTTGGCGGCAGCTGAAAAGGGTAAGCATGAGCAAGAGTTGGCAGAGAAGCATGCTAAAGAGACTTTAAAAGAGGCGAAGACTCAAGCGGCTGAAGTGTTGGCGCAAGCAGAAAAACGTGCATCAATTATCGTTGAAGAATCTAAAGAAAAAGCGCAGGTTGAAGGTGATCGCATAAAAGCATCAGCTCAGTCTGAGATTGATCAGGAAGTAAGTCGTGCAAAAGAGCAGCTACGCGGCCAGGTCGCAGAAATTGCTGTTGCCGGTGCTTCCAGGGTTCTTGGTCGTGAGATAGATAGTAAATCTCATGATAAATTGATGAAAGATTTGATCGAGCAAATATAGTGAGCGTAGTGTAATGGCTGAGAAAAGTACAATCGCAAGGCCGTACGCTCAGGCTGTATTTGAAATGGCTAAAAGTCAAAATGACTATTCTGGTTGGTCTGATGGGTTGGAATTGGCAGCTTCTGTAGCAGCCAGTCCTGAAATGCAAGCGGTGGCTTCCAATCCTCGTTTGTCAAAAGATCAATTGGGAGAGCTGTTCCTGGGTGTTTGCGGAAAAAATCTTGGTAAATCTGTAGAGAACCTGATTCATCTGCTGATTGAAAACAGCCGGTTATCGTTTTTACCAGAGATTGTAACGCTTTATGAATCTTATCGAGCTGAAGCTGAGGGAACAATAGAGGCTGAAGTTATTTCAGCATTTAAAGTAACCAAAGCGCTGCAGACAAAAATTGCAGAGGCCTTAAAGGCGCGGCTGGGGCGTGAAGTGAATTTGACCTGTTCAGTGGATGAAAATCTATTGGGTGGGGCAATCATTCGCGCGGGTGATTTAGTTATTGATGGGTCGGCAACTGGACAACTGCAAAAACTAGCTAGCGCATTGTCTCGTTAATGGCCACATGGGGAAAAGCAAAATGCAATTGAGTGCTTCCGAAATAAGCAATTTAATTAAAAAACGCATTGAAAATTTTGAAGCTATAACCGAAGCTCGTACGGAAGGAACTGTTGTCAGTGTAACTGATGGTATTATCCGTATTCACGGGCTTGCAGATGTAATGCAAGGGGAAATGATCGAATTTCCTGGTGATACATATGGTATGGCTTTGAACTTGGAGCGTGATTCTGTAGGAGCTGTTGTTTTAGGTTCCTATCAGCATATATCTGAAGGTGATACTGTTAAGTGTACTGGACGTATTCTTGAGGTTCCTGTTGGCGAAGCGCTATTGGGGCGCGTAGTTGATGCGTTGGGTAATCCGATTGATGGAAAAGGTCCGATTGATGCAATTGGAACATCTCCTATCGAGAAAGTTGCACCAGGTGTTATCAGTCGTCAATCAGTCGATCAGCCTGTTCAAACGGGTTTGAAATCTGTTGATGCGATGATTCCGGTTGGGCGTGGT
>DRLZ01000153.1 GCA_011322755.1 Crenotrichaceae bacterium | reverse complement strand
TTGACGAGTCTTTGATGTAAAATAAGCTACAGCTCTTGATAGGTGAGGTCAGCTTACATCCAGTTTCCAGTATATGGGGTCACCAGCGCCAACCGGAATTAGTTTATCTCTGTCAAAATCATATTGCTTTGGGCACTCCCATTGCTGGCGATGCAATGTGATTGTTCCTGTATTTTGAGGCAGCCGGTAAAATGCTGCGCCGTATTTGCTGGCAAAATTATCTAGTTTGTCCAGTGCGTTATTGTCGTCAAATACTTGAGCATACAGTTCGATTGCTGCGTGGGCTGTATAGCAACCGGCGCAACCACATGTCGCTTCCTTGCGATGGCGCGGGTGCGGCGCGCTGTCTGTTCCCAGAAAAAACCGTGGATCGCCTGATGTGGCAGCGGTAATCAATGCTTGTTGATGTTGCTTGCGTTTTAACAGCGGCAGGCAGTAATAATGCGGTCTGATTCCTCCGCTGAATATTGCATTGCGGTTGTAGAGTAGGTGATGCGCTGTTATTGTCGCTACGGTATTTTGAGTGTTGTCCTCAATGAAACTCACTGCTTCATGAGTGGTAATATGTTCGAGTACAATACGTAACGCTGGAAATTGTTGGCGTATGGGAAGTAATTCGTTTTCAATAAACAGTCGCTCGCGATCAAAGACATCAGTCGCTGGGTCAGTCACTTCGCCATGACATAATAAGGGAATATCGTATTCCTGCATGGCATCAAGCAGCGGATAAATTGATGTAAGTGAGCTGATTCCTGCCTCTGAATGCGTGGTTGCACCAGCCGGGTACAGCTTAAATCCAATTATGTCGGGGTGTTTAGATGCTTCAATGATATCATTGCGACTTGTTGTTGGTGTGAGATAAAGTGCCATTAGTGGCTGGAACTTTACTCCCGGTGGGACGGCTGCAAAAATCCGTTGTTGATAAGCAAGTGCTTGTTTGACTGTTGTTACTGGCGGAACAAGATTGGGCATGATAATAGCGCGAGCAAACTGTGTTGCGCTATGTGGCACAACGCTGGTGAGTACGGCGCCATCACGTACATGCAAATGCATATCATCAGGGGATTGAATAGTGATTTGATCCATCCGCTTGATTCTAGCATGAATAAACTGTATTCAGTGAAATCGAGAATGCCCGGTTGTTATATAGAAGTCGTTGATCTGGAAGTCAGGCTTGATTACGTTGTGATGATCAAGAAGTGGGTGTTATCCCGCATAGCGAAGTGTTGGCTGCATGCTTTTTGAATTCACATGTAAGCGGTGATGGTTATCGATTGTCATTTATTTACGAGTTGATATTGAAAATACAGATCGTGGTCTCCACATTGTAGTGGTTGATTGTAAGTATGGGTTCGAAACAAGAGCCCGATTTTATGGATTACTGGAAATAGATAGTTAGGAATGAGGATACTAGATGCCAATCTACGAATATCAGTGTGAACATTGCCATCATACTTTTGATGCATTACAAAAGATCAGTGAAGATCCGTTAGTCAAGTGTCCGGAATGTGAAAAAGACACGCTGAAAAAATTGATTTCACCTGCCGGGTTTCGTCTAAAGGGAACCGGATGGTATGAGACTGATTTTAAGGGGACGAACAAAAAACCTGATAAAACCAAGTCAGATTCAGGCTCATCCAAAAAAAGCACTGAAAGTAAATCAAAGTCAAGCGGAACATCTGATTAACGTTTACTTTCTGCTGAAATCACCAAGTCTCTGGCTTCAGTTATGCCCAGGGGTACTCAATTTTTTATAAGGCAATAGTATTGTGCTGTGCTGAATCTTGGTTTTATGAGAAAATTTACTGTTTTACTGATCGGTAGACATAGGAATTAAAAACGAATGCGAAGCCACACCTGCGGGGAATTAAAGAGCGCTCATATTGGTGAATCTGTCGAATTATACGGCTGGGTCAATCGACGCCGGGATCATGGCGGTGTGATTTTCATCGACCTGAGAGACCGGGAAGGATTAACTCAAATCGTATTTGATCCGGATAATCCGGAAACGTTTGCTGTCGGTGAAGCAGTAAGACCTGAGTATGTATTGAAAATAATCGGCACAGTTCGTGAGCGTCCTGAAGGGACTGTGAATGATAAGCTGCCGACTGGCGAGGTTGAGGTGCTGATTAATCAGGTCGAGCTGCTCAATGCCTCAGAAACACCGCCTTTTCCGCTGGATGATGATACCGATGTGAATGAGGAACTGCGGTTACGTTATCGCTATCTGGATTTACGTCGTCAGGAAATGCAGAACAACACGCGCTTGCGCAGGGAAGCGACACGTTTTTTACGCAGTCGACTGGACGACCTCGGGTTTTATGACATCGAAACTCCTTTCCTCACCAAGGCGACACCTGAGGGCGCTCGCGATTATCTGGTTCCCAGTCGGGTACACGAGCACGCGTTCTACGCACTGCCGCAATCGCCACAGTTGTACAAACAGCTGTTGATGATGTCTGGAATGGATCGTTATTATCAGATAGTGCGCTGTTTTCGTGACGAAGACTTGCGCGCCGACCGCCAGCCTGAATTTACCCAGCTGGATATCGAAACCTCTTTTATGGGTGAGGAAGAGATTATAGCTTTGAATGAATCAATGATCCGTGATTTATTCAAAACTGTGCTTGATATCGATTTGCCAAATCCTTTTCCGCGCATGACTTATGCAGAAGCGGTGCGGCGCTTCGGGTCAGATGCGCCAGATTTACGCATTGACCTTGAACTGGTTGATCTGGATGACGTGATGGCGGATGTCGAGTTCAAGGTGTTTTCAGCGCCAGCAAAAGATAACGATGGCCGTGTTGTCGCATTACGCGTGCCCGCTGGCAACAGCATGACCCGCAAAGAAATCGATGATTTGACTGCGTATGCGGGAAAATTTGGCGCGAAAGGACTGGCTTATATCAAGGTCAACGACATGAGTGCCGGCTTGAATGGTTTGCAGTCGCCAATTCTGAAATTTATTCCGGATGCTGTGGTCCAAACCATACTGGATCGTACACAAGCGCAAACAGACGATTTGATTTTCTTTGGTGCAGGTAAAGCCGGGATTGTTAATGACAGCATGTCTGCAGTACGGTTGAAAGTTGGCAAAGATCGCGGTTTACTCACTGAAGGCTGGAAACCGGTGTGGATTGTTGATTTCCCAATGTTTGACTGGGATGAACGTGAAAAACGCTGGAATGCACTGCATCATCCATTCACAGCGCCGCAAGGTACGGTTGAAGATCTGGAGGCGAATCCTGGAGAAACACTTTCTCAGGCCTACGATATGGTGTTGAATGGTACAGAAATCGGTGGGGGTTCAATTCGTATCCATCGTTCTGAAATGCAAAGCGCAGTGTTTAAGTTACTCGGTATTGATGAGCAGGAAGCGCAGGAAAAATTTGGATTTTTGCTGGATGCACTGAAATATGGCTGCCCTCCTCACGGTGGCATTGCTTTCGGGCTTGATCGTTTGGTAATGCTGATGGCAGGAAGCGAGTCAATACGAGAAGTCATTGCTTTTCCAAAAACCCAGAGTGCGTCTTGTCCGATGGTTGAGGCGCCAGCTGTGGTGAATAACGAACAGATTAAAGAGCTGGGAATTCAACTCAGAAAAAAGCGGGTTGAATAGACTTGTTTTTTGTTTTTATCAGAAGAGTATTCTATTGAAAACACTGTTGTCGATTGAGGTAACAACATGGTAGCTAATCTGGCGATTCAGGAATATGCCGAGCTTGATGATAATGAGTGCGATGCACGAATTACCCGTGCCAAACAGCATCTGGGTGAGCGACTGATTATTCTTGGCCATCACTATCAGCGTGAAGAAGTGTTTAAACACGCTGATGTTACTGGCGACTCGCTCAAATTGTCGAGAAAAGCGGCTGATTCAAAAGCTGATTATATTGTTTTTTGTGGCGTTCACTTTATGGCAGAAGTGGCGGATATTCTGTCGCGTGATGAACAAATTGCGATTCTTCCTGATATGGCTGCCGGCTGTTCGATGGCTGACATGGCGAATCTGGTGAATGTTGAGCGTTGCTGGGAGGAATTGTCCACTATCCTCGATCCTGACGAGATGGTGACACCTGTTACCTACATTAACTCAGCAGCTGAT
>DRLZ01000152.1 GCA_011322755.1 Crenotrichaceae bacterium | reverse complement strand
GGAACACCAATCATTAACGTCATGGTTGTTGTTTCACCAATTTGTAGCGCGGCATCTCCACTTTTGCTAATGGTTGGTTTGTCTGCGATAACGGTTGCTTGCGCAGATGCTTGCAAGTCATTTGAGCCGGCGCCACTACCGTTTCTTTCGCCATTGTTGTCACCTGGATTACCGGGCGTTACCGACCCGCTGCCCTGGTCGCCGGGTAAGCTGCTGACTGTTGCACTGGCTGTATTGGTAATTGGTTGCTCGAATTGAACAGTTGGGGTGACATCGGCTGTGTACACCACGGTATAGGTTTCACCCGGATCAAGATAGCGATCAGCGGCTGCAAGACAGCTGCTATCAACGCTGAGCAGATTTCCTGTAAAGCTGGCGCAGGCGCTAATGTCAACTCCACCACGGCTTAGTGTCGCTGATACGATTTGTGGATTAAGGTAGTCAGCCGGGAGCTGATCTGAAATTACTGGTTCCCAGGCGCGTGTACTATTGGTAATCGCTTGATTGCTCAGCACAACGGTAAATGTAGTTTGTGTTCCGCCTTGTACTGAGCTGGGTTGTGCTTGCTTGGTGACACTGAGCTGTGGCTCAACCAGTGTGATTGTGCGGCGCGCAGTGCTGCTTTGTGGATTACCATCAGCATTCAGGAAATTCAGGCGAAAACGATTGGTTTTTCGATCTCCGGCATTATTACGGGCAGTATTGAGCACCAATGCATCGTATTCAATAATAATTTGCTCAACATTGCTGTCAAAATCATTGTTTTGCAGTGTGCCGAGATTAAAACTGATATTTCGTCCCGCAATGATTGGGGTGATTGCAGTTGCAGTTGTTGGGATCAGGTTTCCGCCTTCAGTCATCGTTGTATTGTAGACACCGCGAATGGTGGCTGATGCTGGCTGGTATTCAAAATCTATTGGCAAACGGTCTGTTATCAGGTTTAAATTGGGGTTGGGCGTGGTACTGCCTTCCGGTACTCTCACGGTAACTTGATAACGCACGATTTCACCAATAGCAGCTTCGGTATTTGCTGGCGCATCTGATGTCCATGCTTCAGAGCTTGAGATAATAATTTTTTTATTTCTGACCTTTCGGGTGCTCAGCGTGTCAGTACCTGTGTCTGTACTCGTGCGTTCTCCTGGAACAACACCAGGTTGCGAGTCGCCAATGATGCTGGCAGTATTGTCGAAACTTGAACCCGTTTCGATATCAGCGCGTAATTTCGCTGTAAACGTAAATGTGACTGTATCACCGCTTGCCAATGGAACACTGTTGTCGCCGCTATAAGTCACAGTATTACCACCAACCAGGCTATAGGTATATCCGGCAGGTGTTGTTCCTTGCGCAACAGTTGCCAGATCAAACAAATTATCAACATCGTTGAGAATATCGGTGACGACAATGTCATAGGCTGGTGACGAGCCATTGTTTGTCACTGCAAGTGTAATGGTAATCGTATCGCCAGCTTCTCGGTTTCTGTCTGGCGACATGGTTTTAGTGAGCGCCAGGGATGGTTCAACAAATTGTGTTGATACCGAAGAGCTGATTGTTCCAGTACGACCGGTATAATCCAATGACAGCGTATTGGTTTTTTGTTGCGGTGTATTGATTGCGGAATTATCTGCTGATGCCTCATCAACCAGCACTGTAACCAGAACACTAAAGCTGTTATTGGTTGTATCATTATCAGCAGTTGCCGACGTGTTTGCAGCCATGGTAACAGTGACTGTTTGCCCAGGTACAGGTACATTTGTGGAATCAATGCTTGCTGTGCCGTTAAAACCTGTACTGTCAATCACCGCAGATTGGTAGAGAAATCCAGCCGGCAAGGTGTCTGTCAAAATCAGATTTTCAGTATTTCCTTCGGGTACAGTGACTTTCAAGCGATACGTCAATACATCACCTGCAGTCACCTGAGCTGGAAGTTGCAGGCCAGGCACAACAGACTCAATTGTTTTTTCTGTGCTTGGCTGGGCAATGGTAATGATTGCATCATCAGTCGCCGCTGGAAACTCTGTTGCTCCGCTTTGTGAACGCCAGGTTGCTGATGCTGTATTGGTACTGATTTGTTGCGGAGATACTGCGGTATCGATATCGCATGTCACTGTCGCAAGTACGAGGCCATTGGCTGGAACCGGATCATCCAGCTCGATACCGGATGCAAGACTGGTTGCTGCGGCTGGGGTAAAAGCCAAAGCATTGGTTCCATCTGTCACCGAAACCAGCGAACAGTTTGTCAATCCACTCACAGTTGGATCGGTAATATTCAGCTGGTAAGCAGGCGCACCGCCAGTGTTTTCAGCGGTAACCACAAAGGTAACAGTATCGCCTGCATCAGCATCGTCCAGGTCACTATCAACTGGTGAGCCAGGAGCCGGAGATAGTGTTGAATTGCCATTGGTTGTGGCAGCAATACCTTTTGTCAAGGTGATACTGGGCGCGCGGACATTAAACTGAACAGGTTTAACCTCCGTAGCCAGGGTATTGATCGTATTTTCGGATGATGCGACAAATAAATTGGTGAGCGCCAGGCTGTCTGCAAAAGGCTCGTTTTCAACCGTTATTGCGATATCAACAGCCAGGGTTTGTGGCATCGCTGTACTGACATCAGGCCAGCTGAGTATTAATGAATTTGTAGTAGCATCACTGGTGATGACAGGGATTAATGCTGGAAGAGTGTGAATGCCAGGAGAATGGATAACATCAGTACCAAAAGTCAGATTTACCTTACTCACATCAAACACTGGTAGTGGAAAAAAATCCTTAAACACAATATTTGAGGTATCACCGGAAGGAATATCCATTTCAAGCCGGTAAGTAACAACTTCACCAGGCAGATATTCTGGTTGCTGATTCAGAATTGTCTTGCGAATTGCTGTTGGTTCGATGAGTATCGTCGCTGCTGAACTATCACTGCAATTGCCGTTGTTCGCAGTTACCGAATAATCAGCGGTAATGGTATTGGTCAAAGTATCAGCCGCCAGAACAGGGCTTGCCGGTGACTCATAGGATTGATCAATTGTTGCTGTGTAGATCAGGGTTGCAGTTGCTCCTGCGGCAAGATCCCCGGTAACAGCATGAACATCATAAACCACTGTGGTTGTGCCATCAGCATTGTGTGTGACCGTGGGTGTGATTGGAACTGTCATCGCGCCAACCACAAGTGAGGTATGTGCAGCAAACGTAGTGCCATCCGGCAGGGTATCGGTGATGACTAGCGCATCAGCAGCTGTCGTATAGTCGGATAACTGAATGGTATTGGTATATGTAACTGTATTTCCAGGCGCTGCAGTTGCAGGGATACCAGGGCTTACAGATTTCTGGATTGCCAGATGTTTGGTAGTGAGTTGATCTTGCGCGTTTAATTGTGGAAAAGCAGTGCCTGCTGGAAAATCAAAGTCAAGCGTTGATGTGTTCGTTTTTAATTCAGTTACACAGTTTGTTTCATCAAGTGTATCAATGACATAAACTGGAATGGTAACAGTAACATCGTGGTCTGACGTAGTACCTGTCACAGATGCACACGATACTGACAACGATCCGCCAGGGGTGACAACAGATGGTGTGGCAGTGACAGAACAGCCTGTACCACCAGAAATTGTTATCGGTCCGACAAATTGCAAATCAGCAGGCAGTGTATCGTTAAAAACCAGATTTTCGACTGTTTTACCATTTGCAACATCAGCGGTGAGCGTAAAGGTAAATGGAAATGATGGACCGGGCGTGCGCTCGCTTTCAGGACCATTGTATTGTTTGTCAAAGATAATCAGGGTTGGCGTTACCTGATCTGTGACCGTAGCGCCGATAATCGGACCATTATCACCTGTCGCGGTGTCGCCGAGTGCATACACCGGCTGGTAGATGATATCAAGCGGTGTTCCAATGCTCGCAGCATTATCTATCGTCATGCAGAAATTAACGGTAAGATCCGGACCGCCAGTTACCACAGAGCCTACAGGCAGACTGATTGTATAAAAGGTATCATCGGTATTGCCAGAAACAGGCGCAGCAATCACCGGGTCGGTCAGCTCATTTCCAGGAGCAGCAAATACGCCAACCAGTGTTGATGAAACTCCTGTCCCCAGAAAGGACACAGAATTAAGGCTGATATCTGGAGGTAAAATCAGGCGGTAATATGGAGAAAACCCCGGGTCACCATTTGCGATATTGGTTAATACCGTATCAAAACAAAACTGTTCGCCAGCAAGAGCATTGGCAGGTGTTTGCGTTGCTATTTCAGGTTCTGGCGGAACTGCGTGAACAACCAATGAAAAGAATAAAAGAACAACAGCTGTCGTTAGCGGTAAGGTTTTATTGTAACAATGCATTTGAACCGCCTAAGTTCCCGGATTATTTATATATTTTAATTGTGATAAAAAGAGTTTATATCAAGACAACCTGTTGATACACTTTAAAGTTAAGAAATAAATGTAAAATTTTGCTACACAATCATCATTGTCCATCAAAATGGTTTGGATGTATCAGAATTGAAGTCTTTGAGACCGATTGAATTAAAAAACTGCGAGTTATTCCCTATCATGAAAATTCCCGAAGTATAATACTCGTCTATTGACAACATGTTGTATGATCTAATACCCCTCGTTTCCATGTGTGATCAGTTGGTTTGCAAGTCCACGTTAATCGTAAATAAATCTGGTTAGACATTAAAACCAGCGTCAATACAAATCATACAATTGATTGTGATGCCTTTTGATAGGATATTTCACATATTTTAATCTCCGGCTTTCTGCATAAACAACCTGAATTCAACAACAATAAAACCCTATGATTAGTTTTTCCAATCTCTCACTGCGTCGAGGCCGTGCAGAATTGTTTAGTGATAGTACCTTTCAGCTACATAACGGCTGGCATGTTGGATTGACGGGCCGAAATGGAACGGGTAAATCCAGTTTTCTGGCTCTATTGCTGGGTCGTCTTCACCATGATGCTGGTGATCTTGCCATGCCACCGAAACAGGTGATTGCCCATGTCGCGCAGGAAACCGAAGCGCTGCCGCAACTTGCCATTGAGTTTGTTATTGATGGTGATACGGGTCTGCGAGAACTCGAGGCGGCGATTGAGCAAGCAGAACAGGATGATAATGGCGAGCGGTTGGGGGTTTTATATGGCGAGATGAGCACCATTGATGGTTATACTGCACAAGCGCGCGCGGCACGTCTGCTGGATGGGTTAGGGTTTCACCCGGATGATATCATGCGACCTGTCAGTGAGTTTTCCGGTGGTTTCAGGATGCGTCTGAATCTGGCGAAGGCATTAATGTGTCGTTCCGACTTGTTATTGCTCGACGAGCCCACCAACCATCTTGATCTGGATGCCATACTCTGGTTAGAGCAGTGGTTAAAAGAATACAAAGGAACCATGATCCTGATTTCTCATGATCGTGATTTTCTCGATAACACTGTTGATACTGTACTCAATATTGAAGCTGGAAAGATAACCCTGTATCGCGGCAATTATAGCGATTTTGAACGCCAGCGTGCAGCAAAGCTGGAACAGCAGCAGTCCATGTATCTCAAGCAGCAGCGTGAGCGCGCGCACATCCAGTCATTTGTTGACAGGTTTCGTGCCAAGGCTACCAAGGCGCGTCAGGCGCAAAGCCGTCTCAAGGCGCTGGAGCGCATGCAGACCATCGCCGCTGCGCATATCGACTCGCCGTTTGAATTCCGGTTTTTAACGCCAAAACAGATTCCCAACCCACTGTTGACGCTGTCACATGTTGAAGCAGGGTATGGCGGCACAGTAATTATCGAAGCCATGGACTTAAATATCCAGCCGGAAACCCGGGTGGCACTGATTGGCCCAAACGGAGCTGGCAAATCAACGTTAATTAGGGTGCTTGCGGGTCAACAGGCCCCGCTCAGCGGCAAATACGCAGCCGCGGATGGTTTGAAAATCGGTTATTTTGCCCAGCATACTCTGGAGCAACTCGATGCGGAAGCCTCACCAGTCCAGCATATCTTGCGTATGAATCGGGCGACAAGAGAACAGGATGCGCGTGATTTTCTGGGCGGATTTGGTTTTCATGGCGATCAGGCAGTTGGGCCTTGCGGTGGTTTTTCTGGTGGAGAAAAAGCACGACTGGTACTGGCATTACTGATCTGGCAACGCCCTAATTTGTTATTACTCGACGAGCCGACCAACCACCTTGATCTGGAAATGCGTCATGCGTTAACCCTGGCTCTGCAAGACTATCAGGGCGCAATTATTGTCGTCTCGCATGATCGTCACCTGTTGCGTTCTGTTACCGATGAACTGTGGCTGGTTGCAGACAGGCGAGTGCAAAACTATGCTGGTGATCTGGACGATTACGCGACCTGGTTGCAAAAATACCGCCAGCAACAAAGTAAAAGCAGAACTGAGAATACGCCATCAAGCGTGATTGAACCAGCTGACAAACCTGTTGTTGATAAAAAGTTGCAGCGTC
>DRLZ01000151.1 GCA_011322755.1 Crenotrichaceae bacterium | reverse complement strand
CGGTATTCTGCCGATTATACTTTATTACCTGATACGTGTTATTAAAAAAACACCAACCGCCGAATATTAGAGTCAGTATTTTTATATTAACGAATAGAGTAGATTGGTAAGATATTAGGAAACCTAAAAACCGTCGCGAGCGCCCGAACACATGGCGGGCGGGTTACAGCAACCGCAGTGTATATAGATACATGTGAATATGGGCACTGTCCAATGCTGTAACCAGGTCGCGTAACAGGTTTTTTATTCCCGTTAGCTTATTACAATATGTAAGTTCAGTTTAAGCCAGTAGCAGATCAGTTTACTCTATTCTATTGTTTTTTCTCTGATACATTATCGGAAGTGATGTTCTGTACTCTCTCATATTACCCTCCTGATGGCCTGCTCTCCCCCTCTAAGAAAACGGTTTAACTGTCCTGATATGTATAATTCTGGCTGTTGAATCACTACATGAGTTGGCTTGAATCCTGAAAACCCTCTAACTTGATATACATCAGAGTTATCAGCCAGTAATTGGCACAGTCTGTTAAACCGTCTAAGTGCAATTTTATCAAGTCTTGCCTGACCAGCTGTCATTAAATCATAGCTCTGCATACCAATGACGACTGATTCCCACTCATTTTCCAAAGCATGCAATAACACAGATTCAAGCTCACGATATGAACACACTGCCAGTCGCAAGTATCGAAACTGATGCTCTGATTCTTTAAATACGGTGACAGGATAGCTAAAGACATCATTCAACATTCCTGGTTGTAAGATTTTCTCGTCTGGAAAGATGTCAGAGCCGTTAGATGAACTGACCTCATAAACGCTGCTATCGATAAAAATGCCATTTGCAGATAACGCCTTCAGTGTATCCAGGTTTATTTCAGAACTATTTGTACGAAATGCATTCACATCGCGTATACCAGCACACAACAACAATTCCCGAGCTGCTTTAATCAGCCTGGTTTGTTGTTTCAAGGTACAATCAGAGAAGCTGGTGCGTGGCAACTCCTCACCAAAAAGCCTCTCGGAGTACCAATTGGCTGTCCTGGCATCAATCTGCAACTGAACTTCATGTTGAGCATTGCTAATCGGCACAACTATTTCTTGCAATGGCTGTATTCCTTTATTCAGTGCAAACAATGATTCAATAAAAAAACTGCCTGTCAATCCATTATCACACAAGATTTTAGAGACTAGCGGTAAGCCACAATCACCTTGCCTAGTTGTACCATAGATCATTCGCTGAAACATTTCAGAAAATTCCAGTGCATTGTCACCAGATACATACGCTATGCCAATATCAATAGTAATAAATACATTTGACATGGTGTTATAGCCATAAACAACAAACTGGAATTCATATTCCGCCTAAGAAACATGATAATTCACATCGATTATTCTTTTGATGTTCATTACAACTCAATTCCAAAAATCAAGACAGCGATACGCCATAGGCGGCAGGAATATCAAACCACACATTTCTTGTTCGTCTGTTCTGTTCATTGAAAAAACACCTGAATTTTGATCAAAACTGTACAAATAAAACCTAATATCCTGTTGTTTCACTTGGCAATACATCATTAATTTTGCTGATTAATCAGCAAAACAGATAATTTCTACTAGGCTTAGTATTAACTTACAGAATCTAAACCTGCAAGTGCTTAAGCAGGAATAAAAGGAGCCCCAATGTCTGAAAACAAAACACTGAAGGCATTTTTTAAAAATGTATCAAAAGTAATTGTTGGAAAACAAGATCCAATCTTTTTTGCGACTGTGACTTTACTGGCCCGCGGCCATCTGCTAATTGAAGATGCCCCTGGGCTGGGTAAAACAATGTTGGCACGCTCAATGGCCAAATCACTCTCCGTTTCATACAAACGCTTGCAGTGTACACCAGATCTAATGCCATCTGATATCACCGGGGTATCAATTTTTAACGATCAAACCCGAAAATTTGAATTTCGACCTGGCCCACTATTCACTAATCTGTTACTGGTTGATGAGATTAATCGCGCAACGCCGCGCGCACAATCAGCATTACTAGAAGCGATGGCTGAAGCACAGGTCTCTGTGGATGGGAAATCATACAAACTTCGCAAACCTTTTATGGTCATTGCAACCCAGAATCCAATCGAGAATCATGGCACTTACCCTTTACCCGAGGCTCAACTGGACAGATTCTTTATGCGTATTTCAATGGGCTACCCAACACTGCCGGAAGAAGCGGAGATGATGAGCCAGCAATGTAGTTCACATCCGATTAACGATCTTAAATCAGTCTTGACTCCTGAACAGTTGACTGATCTTCAAGATCAAGTCGCACAGATTCATATCGATAGTGATGTAATGGCTTATATTGCGGCCATAACGCAAAAAACCCGTGAACATGAGTCACTGGCCTGGGGTGCCAGTCCAAGAGCGTCACTGGCGATGATGCGTGCTGCTCAAGCGGCTGCTTTAATCAAGGACGAACCCTATGTTGACCCATCGCTGGTCAAACTGATCGCAAAACCCGTGTTATCACATCGAATCGTTGTCAAACCACAATTACAGGTAGAACAAAGCACTGAGTATATTATCAGCTCAATTCTGGATAGTGTACCTGTTCCTGTAGCCAATGCAGATAAAGTTGCATGGAATCAGAACTGATCTTATCCGAAGACAACGATTCTTCAACATCCTGGCTTGAGAAGAAACTCTTAAAACTAAAGTTAAACTGGTTTCTTGCTGCTCTTGCAGCGATCCTGCTGCTGGTTGCCTGGAATCGTGGTATCGCGCTGCTTTACGGTTTGGTAGCGCTGATAGTCGCCACGCTTATCGTTGCATGGATCGCACCGCGTTGTAATTTACTTGGCGTCACAGCGAGTCGTTCTACTCCGTCTACTGCGGTAGAAGGCAGCAAAGTCAATATCACCTTGAACATCAGTTCATCCGGCTGGTTGAGCCGATATTTAATTGAAGTATGGGACTGGATTCCTTTCTGCACCGAAGACAAGCAGAATTCAATGACTTTTGTACCGACTTTAGCAGGTGAATTATCGATTAAAACTCCTGTTTACTGTGACTTGCGTGGAGTCCACAAATTGGGGCCTCTCGCAGTGAAAACCGGTTTTCCGCTGGGTATTAGCCGGCGTGAAGTTGAAATTCCAGACACTTACACCACAATTACCGTTTACCCAAAGCCACTAAAAATTCAGCGCCTCAATCTTGGCACCTACAGAAGTAACCAGGCTGATCAAGCATATGTGCAGCATAGCAAAGGTCACGATGAATTCTCCGGAGTAAGGGAATACCGTCATGGCGACAGCATGCGTCATATTCATTGGCGTGCTAGTGCGAAACGTAATGAATTAGTTGTCAGAGAGTTTCACCCGCTAACAACCAGCCATATGAGTGTATTGCTTGATTTGCATCGTGGATCAGAATTCGGTTCCGGGAAGCATTCAACACTGGAATATGCAGTTAAAATTGCAGCCTCACTTGGAGACTATGCATTGCGTCATGGCACCCCATTCAGTTTATACGGTGACAATCAGCATCTGCATGCCATACAAAAATATTTACAGCCATCGCAGTTACATGATCTGCTGGATTCACTTGCCTGGGTACAGGCAAACAGTGATTGTGATTACCCGCAATTAATACGTCAATTTGTTGCCCAGCAAAGTACTGGCGGAAGTGTCATTCTGTTTGATAACGGCCAAGTTGATCTGTTCGACAGTCTCAATTTGCTGTTAGCAAAACATTACCAGCCGGTAATTTATCGTTTTGATGTACCGACTTTTGAGACAAAACGGTTTCAGACTGCATTTGTACATACAAATGAACGTAATATTCCGGTTTTCACGCTACAACGGGGTACAGACCTGGAGAGATTATTTCAATGACAGTCATGGCAGGTTCTGAACGTCTGGTTTCACCCAAGCTGTATGTCAGTTTGTTTATTGCGTTACTGGCGTCTGTAACAGCTCAAGCCAGTTTACGAGCATCGTTGTTTGAATTACAGTTACATATTGTTGGCTGGGGTGTGCTGCTGGCACTTGGATTAACTGCTGGCTGGGTCGCCGCGAAGAGTCGGCATGATGACAACAATGGCATACAAAATGTTGCGGCGTTGATTGGAATTATTGTTTTCATCTATCAATCCATGAATAACAGCATGGAAGTCGCTCTGAGCTTATTACTGGTCTGGTTACTGATTGCAATGGCTACCAGCCTGACCAACCGCAGAACATTGTATTTCACTTTATTGGCTTCTTTCTGCTTGATTCTATACGCTGTTTCGCTTAGCAAAGAGAGTCTGCTATTGATCTATATTCTGATTTATTTCATGGCAGTCGTTGTTACTCTTGTTATTGATTACCACAGTGCGCGTACGCACCAATCACTCGCTGCAAGTCGATACCAAAAAAACACCTTGCCTGTGACACGCATTGGCCTAGTCATCGGCTTACCCATTATCCTAGTAACCTCTGCAATCTATTTGCTGGTGCCACGTCCAGCTGCAACTCATTATGGTTTTTTCCTTGCAGGTGGTGACAACTACTATCATGATGGGAAGTGGCAGGAACAAATACAAGAGATTGATATCAAACAGCCCGAGAGTCATTCAAATTCAATCGAAGAACAATCTTCAAACCAGAAATTACAGACACCACCTGAGAACACTTCTGATTTGGAGACAGTTGATTCATCTCAACTCAACCACGACTTTTCGCTGAATGACAGCCTTCGACCTGAAATCGATAGCGAAGGTAATCTTCCTGGTATCGCAAATGAAATCGTGTTGTATATGCAAGGCGCAAGAGGCCAATATTTGCGCGGTACTGTCTTTGATCAATTTGATGGACAATCCTGGCATACACTGGATCAGCAGACCGCCAAACTTCGATTAGACAACGGGAAACTGATTCTAAAGCAAAGTCAGAATCATGAAACATACAATCAATATACGATAACAACACGTCATACATTACTTGGCAGTAATGTCATTCTTGTTCCACCTGAATCAGTAGAATTACGATTTCCCGGCAGTGTTGTTGCCCAGGATGCATACGGAGTGCTGTATTCTCCAAAGCCTATCAAGCCAAAAACAATATACTCAGTCCATACACCGGCTCAACTACTCCCTGGTCGCCCTTACATCAAACAAACAACCGTGCCTGACAAATCAAGATATTTGCAGCTACCGAAACAATTGCCTGCACGAATAAAAGAATTATCGAATCAACTCACTAGTGGACTGGAACTCTCTCTGGATAAAGCACTGGTACTGGAAGATTACTTACGAAAAGAATTCAAGTTTTCTTACCAGACAGTTATCTCTCAAAACAAAATTCCACTGGACGATTTTCTGTTTAAAACGAAATACGGACATTGTGAATATTTTGCCACTGCGCTCGCAATTTTGCTACGGACACAGGATATTCCTGCACGATTGGTCACAGGTTACTCTGTCACCACTTTTAATCCGATAACCGGATATTATGAAGCGCGCGTACTTGACGGACATGCCTGGGTAGAAGCCTGGATAGCCGGAACAGGCTGGGTAACTTTTGAACCAACAGCAGCTTATGCACTTCCTAAAGAGACACCGCCATCAGCTCCGGCAAAAGCAATGCAAGACTATTACGAAAGACTGAGCGTTGCAGCAAACCAGTTTTCACCAGGTTCAGCTGAAGCCACTCTTTATGCATCACTTAAGTGGTTTTTCGAAAAATTCAATCAATTCATACATACGACCTGGCAAGCCTTGGGATCAGCGCTGAATGCAATCCAAAGTTTTCTTGTTGCAAACGGATGGTGGATCTGTTTGGTGGGTATACTCGGCTATATCGTCAATCATTATCTATTTTATCGAATCAAAACGTTGCTGGCGTGTTACCGGGTAAAACAACTGGCAGACACAGACTCCAAACACGTATTATTTCATTGTTATCATGAAATGGAGTCAATGTTGAACCTGCATGGATTGCCCCGGGATCCCAGCTGGACACTTCGCCAGTACAAACGTGAATTGAGTAGAAAAATCCCTGAATTAAAAGATAATTTCAACCTCATTTGTACTGCATACAATGCATTACGCTATAACTCAGAACTATCTGAAAACACGACAGCTGAAACAATAAAAACAGCGACACTGGAGATACTAAAACATCCATACCAAATACCATTTCCAGCACAGAAGTTACTTGAGCCATTGCTGGTTTCACTTGGATATCGACAGGATAATTCTTCACCAACGAATCAATACCCTCAACACTGACAATTTGATTGTGTCGAACAGCTAATCTATCTCCGCCAGTCGAACCTAAAATTCGCAAGAAAACAGCATGAGCTCAACAATGATTAAATCGCTGTCATTGATATTGGATACTCTCTACCCAGCTCTGCTTTTTTCCAGATTGACTTGATGTCATATACAGCCGGTTACCAAACGCAATTGGTCGCGACAATGGAACCCCTGTCCCGACAAGTGATGTTCTGGCAATCAGTTTTCCATCATCAATCCGCACACCGTATAGCGTCCCCGTCTTGCCAATATCAACGATCCAGATAACATCACCATGCTTAGATAGGTGTGTCATCACTGGCAAGCCTGGTGGGCTGCGAAAAGTTTTCGTAGCATTCGGACTTTCAGGGTCTGGAAACTGCCAAAATGGTTTGAAATATGGCTTGCCGTCTTGAACAAGAATTTGTACAGCAATCAAACCTGCTGCATGTGTTTCATCGGAAACGAATGTCGGAAAAATGACTACGGGTATCTGACCAAGCATTGAAACAGCTGGCTGTGTCACCATCATTCCACGCCAATCGAGCTTGCACGGATCCAGTTTTGTCCCACAAGTATCAACTAATTGAATGCGGTCATACATGGTTCCAAGATGATTCGCATCCAGAAGATAAGCTGCGCCGTCTTTTCCCGCCTGAACAATCACCGATTGCTGAGCGCTGATGTTAACAATAACAGGCGCATTTGCACCCAGGTCGTAATCCATCCATGCAAGACATTCCCAGAAAGTACGCTGATCACAATCACCTGTTCCAGGTCTTAACGGCTTATCACCCGCTTTTAACCGGGGAATAAACAGATTTTTACACGACTCAATACACGCCAGCGAAGGTTTCGCTGGGTTAAACGATTTGCAAAACTCACGATTACATTGTGGATCAAACTGCAGCCCGGGCTTTACCCGCATCAAACTGTTTGCATAATCGTGTCTGGCCAGGTTGACCTGACCGTTTCCTGTCGGGACCAGCAACGCATAATCATCCTTCTGATATAAAACCTGGGGGCCGGCTGGTGTCCAGATACCACCAGCACAAATCATTTCTCTCGTACCGTATTTAGCTGAGACCTTACATTGACTTTCAGGCGTCGTCACCAGCACACTTTTAACGGCAGCTTTCGTACCGTTTTGTTTCCATGCATCCAGATCGATTTCAAACAACCACCCATGAAATGGTTGTATATCAGCTGCATTTCCAAAAGCAGCATAGAGAAACCCTGATTTCGACTCTGCTTTATGGGCATAAACAACAGTTGAATGTGAAAAAGCGTGTGCTGGATTGAATTTGACTACTGATTTACCGTCAGCCTGTGGCAGTTCAGCATTGAGTTCCAGAATAGAAAAAGCTGAATTTAATTGTCGAGTCGCAAGATCAATCACCGCAAGACGGTGACTTTCACGTCCTTTTTTACCCAGCGTTTGATACAAAACAATCAAGTTGCGATCAATTTGTACAGGTGTCGACATAATCAGAATACGTAACCCGGGGGATGCAGGCAATGTAACTTGTCCATTATTACTCCCTGTTTCAGCATCTAGAAAAGATACAATACCATCGGTAACCGGGATAATCAGTTGAGGTTTTGATGGCGTTAAATCAAGTAATGGCGATGCCAGTATTGGAGCGTCAAATTTTATTGATGAATGAACGTTCGACGGATAGATATGATTCAACAGAACAGGAAGCTTGTCACTCATAGCTTGCTGTGATACTGCCAAAGAAATCACACATAAAACAATACCGATTTGACTAGCAACCAGTTTTTTAGGGTAATGGTGCTTATGGATAGCTTTGCAATTCATCACCTACAGCTTCTTGAACCGGTCACTGTCTCTTCCAGATACAAACCTTTTCCATCAAAATCTTGTAACGTTTGCCAGTCGCCTGGCTTCCCTAACTTTCGAGTCTTATAATGCCATGTTATACCACTTGTCTATAAATTACCCCAAACAAGACCCCACTTTATGAGGTCGTCAGTATTTCTCCAGTAGAATCCAGTATAGACAGACAGGCATAAATCAACCAGCAATGACGCTGGTTTATGGGATTTGATGGATTGTGTTAGATGTTCAAATGGCGCCTCAGGTCAGCACCATTATACATTACAAATCATGTGCTTACAGTTAATTTAGCGTAATCTTTAAACTCGCATCTGATAATTAGAGTTGTATCCTAGACTTACCTGTCTCAACCAAGAGAATACACTTCAATAAAATAACAATTCAGGAATCGAACCCTAGTGCGATAATTCGTCTCCATTCTCGCTATCTGATAAATCAAATCCTCATGAGTGTCTGATGAATCAAAGAATCCATTTTGCGATTATTTCATGGTCAAGTGCCTGTTTTAATGATTCCATCGAAGGATGTGCCTGGCACAACGATTCAGATCAAAATAATTGAGAAATAACATACGCTGAACCTGCGCTAATTCAAGTGTATGAAATCGCAGTTTGATAACAACGTCATCTTCGTATTGACGTGGTCTAATGGATTTTACATACCAGTTAAAGAGAGTTATCTTAACTGGGGAAAGCAGAAATGACGATACGAAAGAACTATTCGAAAGAGTGTGAACTGGGTGCGGTCAGCCTGCTCATTGATCAAGAATATAGCCGGACAGAAGCGGCCAGAAGTCATGGTGTTAGTGCCAATATGCTGGGTGAAAGAACATCAGGCTGGTGACGGACAGGCTTTTCGGGGGGCTGGCAAATTGACCCCTCCCCGAACAGGAAGAGATCAGGAAACTGAAGAGCCAGGAGAAGCGCTTGCAGATGGAGAAAGACATCTTAAAAAAAGCGACTGTTGTAATTGTCGACTAAACCCAGACACATGTTTAGCCTGGTTTTCTATAAAAATCTTGCTCGAACTCTAATGGTGTTTGATCGTTTAATATTGAGTGAGTTCGTACGCCATTATAAAATGCTAAATAATCAATAATACTGAGTTTTGCAGCCTCCTTGGTTCTGAACTGTTCATATTTCAAACTCCTAAAAAAGCACTCTGTCGGGGCATTATCCCAACAATTCCCTTTGCGGCTCATACTCTGTTGCATCTTCATCATGCCCAGATGTTTGCGATAGTCCTGGCTTGCATATTGACTGCCATGGTCTGAGTGGTGAAGTAAACCCTGTTCAGGCTGACGTCGCCAAAAGGCAATTACAATGCGCTCACACACAGTGATGCTCGTATGTGATCAGTGATCGCCCAGCCGACAACCTGGCGAGAGAATAAATCAATGACAACGGCTAAATAGAGCCATCCCTCAAGCGTCCAAATGTACGTGATATCGGTTGTCCAAACGGTATTTGGGGAGCCCACTTCAAACTGCCGATTAAGCGTGTTCGGTGAAATTGTCTCATGATGATCGCTATCGGTCGTCACTTTAAATCGCTTTGGATAGTGTACTTCCAAGCCCAGTTGTTTCATCAGTCGGCGGACTTTATCGCGTCCTGCTTGATAGCCTGCTTTGTTTAAGGCATCGGATAACCGCCGCGTACCGTAACTGTGTTTGCTCATCTCAAATAATTCACGTGTTTTATCCTCAAGTCTCTTTTTTTGCTGTGTTTTTTCAGTCCGCTCAGGTTGATTTTTCCATGCATAATAGGCACTCGTGCTAACCTGCATTACCCGACATAAAACAATCACTGGATAGGTCTTCTCTTGCTCACGAATAAACCCGTACTTTAATCGACTTTGTTCGCAAAGAAGACGGCTGCCTTTTTTAGGATTTCACGCTCCATCCGTAACTGCTCGTTTTCTTGTCGTAACCGCGTGAGTTCTGCTTGACCCGACAGATTCAATCGTGATGGCTGATCAGTTGTCGGTTTAGCACCAGGGCGACGTTCTGCTCTCACCCTGCGACCAATGGCACTAAGGGAAATCCCTAGGTTATTTGCCGCTTGCTGGTGAGTATAGCCTTGCTCAAGAACTAACTTGGCGACATCTAGCTTGAATTCAAGTGTATATTTTGGTCGTTTGTGTTGTATTTGTTTGCTCATAGTCACCTCTATATGACATTATAAATCTGTCTTTAGATATGTCCGGGTTTAGTCGACCATTACAATGTCAATAGGTGGATAATACTCAGACATAAACATGCAGCTTAAACGTATTTGCATGACAGTTATTTATTTATGAAACTAGATGCTATTGATTTTGTAACAATTCGTAGCTTTTTATGTAATCAGTTTGGTGCTCACATTAAAATTGTCTACACTCTTTGTATGAATAATAGAGTGGGCAAGTATGATTCAAGAGAATTCCATTATGGTAAGTAAAGATCTTTTTTTTACGTCAGTAACAAAAGGGAGTGGTTTTTCATTGATAGAGTTGATTGTCGCTTTGTCAGTTTCTTCAATACTTCTGACAATGGCTGTTCCTGGATTTCAGAATATCGTACTGGAAAATCGAATGACGACTGATTTGAACCGACTCGTGGCTGATTTGAACCTTGCGCGTTTTGAGGCAATCAAGCGCGGTGATGATGTGACGATTTGCAAGAAAAATACTGCAGGTACGAATTGTAATAATACTGGCAGTTGGCAACAGGGTTGGATTGTATTTGCAGATTCAAATCGTGATGGAACAGTTAATTCAGGCGAAGAAATTATTCGTGTTAACCCTGAATTAGGTGTTGGGATTACGCTGACATACGATAACAATCGTGTCACCTTTACTTCTCAAGGTTTTGCTTATGGTTTTGCGGGGACTTTTGTATTTACTGATTCACGGGGAGCTGGATACTCAAAAACACGAATTATGTCGAATACTGGTCGTATCAGGATTGGTTAGTTGTATCCATGAAACGAATCATATTAGATAATCAAGTCAAAACCCGGGTTAATGGATTTACCCTGATAGAAATAATGGTTTCTATCGTTGTTATTTCAATTGGCTTGCTAGGGTTGTCAAAATTGCAATTAACCAGTTTGCGGTATAACCAGGATGCTTACCAACGATCAATTGCGACACAGCTTGCTTATGATATTGGTAATCGTATGCGTGCTAACAAGTCAGCGGTACTATCAGGAGCTTATAATTTACCGACAGCGACACGGGTATCGTCATGTTTATCTACCAGCGCTTGTACACCTGCTCAGATGGCAAGTAATGACGTGTACGAATGGTTAAGTCGTTCAAGTCCTACTTCTGTTGCCAATCAGTTGCCAAATTCTTCAGCAACAATTTGTATTGATAGCACCCCGGAAGATGGAGTCCCAGGCACACATGCTTGTGATGGGCTGGGAAGCCAGTATGCGATTAAGATCTGGTGGTCAAATGATGATGGCGCAACAAATTTTCGCTTTGTCACAAGCATTCAGGTATGACACGTATAGCGTTTGATTTAGACACAATCGGGTTAAAGCAGACTGCTGGTTTTACTCTGGTTGAATTGTTGATTGCAATGACGATTAGTGTTGTGTTGATTGGTGGCGTGGTCCAAATGTTTATTAGCAGTAAACAAGCCTACCGTTTGCAAGAATCGCAGGCCAGGATGCAGGAAAATGCACGATTTATTTTTGATTTATTAAGCAACTCGATACGCCAAACTGGCTATTCAGGGTGTAATTCCAGAAGACCCGGAAGTGTCACAAATAATTTAAATACCCCAGGTTCTTTTTTGTACAGATTTGATGTGGCAATTGAAGGTTATGAAGCTTTAATAAGCAGCTGGAACCCGGCACTCCCTGCAGGAATGATTTCCCCCTTGACGGGAAGTGATATTCTTGTGATTCGTGGTGCGGTCGGAAATGGAATTCGTGTTGT
>DRLZ01000150.1 GCA_011322755.1 Crenotrichaceae bacterium | reverse complement strand
ATAGGGAATAATCAGTAAAATTAACCAGACTGGTTGCGACCAGAGTTGTAATCGACTGATTGTAGTAATACCAAAGGTCACCAGAGGAATCACAAGGACAGCACTGAGAATATGGGCAATTGCGGTTGGAATCTGGAAATATAACTGGATTGCTAGCGACATGATGGACGCTTCAAGCGCAAAGAAGGTAAAGGTAAACGATGCGTAGATCAACGATGTGATGGTTGAGCCGAAATAGCCAAAACCTGCACTGCGGGTTAGCAAATCAATATCAATATTGTAACGGGCTGCATAATAACTGATGGGAAAGCTGATCAGAAAGATGATCAGTCCGACAATAACAATGGCCCAGAATGCATTGGTAAAGCCATAATTAATGGATAAAAACCCCCCGATTGCTTCCAGTACCAGAAACGATGTTGAGCCGAATGCAGTATTGGCTACCTGGAATTCAGACCATTTTCTGAAACTGCGTGGCGCAAAGCGCAGCGCATAATCTTCCATCGTCTGGTTGGCAACCCAAGTGTTATAGTCTCGGCGAATTTTAGAGATGCTTTGATGGATTGCAGATGCCATGGAACGATTGTTCTTCGTTGTGATAATTCTGCATTATTCTAGCTGACCCAGATTCACTGAGTCATGAAGAATATCTGATTTATTCAGCGGATAAAGTTGTTATGTTTTCTCAGCAGTGTATTTTTTTTGCTGGAAGAAAAGCACATAAGGGTCAATTATCACAGTGAGTCTGAATTATTTTCGCTGGTAACCAAATTCGATTTCCAGAGGAGAGCCTTGATTATGAATAATCAGCTGTTTGCGCTGTTTGTTCTTGCCAGGTTGTGCTTTTACAGTGTTTGTGAGTGTAGCTGGCTTAACAGTCTTTACGGACGGTGCGTGACTGGAAGACTTATTAACAGAGTTCTTGTTGTCAACAACCTCATTTTTCGTTGCTGATGGTTCATCAATTGTCCTGATTTCAATATCAGGCATCCATTTTTTCTGGGGCGTAGAATCTGTGACCACAGGTTGCTGGTTCTTGATCTTTCGGTTGCTTAACAGGTTAAAACAAACTGTGCTGATATCGTTGACGAAGTGCTTGGTTGCAGTGGTGATTACTGTGGATGGACTCCTGGTAGTCGAGTCGATTGCCAAATAAGGTTTGGCAGTAAAATTCATGGTTAAGTCAGTCTGTTGTTGTGGATTGTTAACAGACATGAGTCGGCATGTTATCGGTAATGTTTGAGCTTTTTGGAAATCAAGAGCGCGTGGGTTAGAGTTGCCCGCATTAAACGAGAACCCTGGTGGTGTTGAGCGATGACTGATATTGCCAACGAGTATTTGCATCTGATGACTATAATGCTCGGTGTCTGATTTGGTGAATGAGTAACCCATCTCTGATAGATTGCCAGTGACCTCAGAGGCAATATTCACTGCATCGAATAAAGTACTGAACTGTTCAGGTACAGTATCTAGTTGGATATGCATCAGACTGACCAGAGCAGGGTCAAAAGTGTTGTCATGTGTTTCAGTATTGACAGCACAACTACAGACAGAAAGGATGATCAGGACAGTTAGTGTACACAATCGGCACAGATATTTTGGGTGGCTCATAGACAATAGCTTGCTCAATTTGATTAACATCTCAGAGTAATACATTCATCGTTAATTAGATATACGTCATCTAACTCATGAGTTAATTAACGCATTGTGCGTTTCTCCCTCCAGGCAGGACAATCAGCAGCAATAAACGAGTTGTTTGTAACAGATTCCCATCTGTTGTTTAAGCTGATTTCAAAACTCTGAGGGGTGTAACTATGAATAGGGATAAACAGATTACGGGCCGGCAATTGTTAAAGTCGTTATCAGTAGCAATGATGCTCTCTGCATTGGCTGGCTATGCTCCATTATCCAGTGCGGGAGCAACTTTCAAAATTGACGAAACAAAATGGATTAGTATCGGTGCCGGGCTACGTACCAGTTTTCGTGCGGTTGAGGAGGGTGCCAAAGGCAGCAACTGGACAAATGATTTTAATCTCGACAACATTCGATTGTATGTGAATGCTCAACTCCATGAGTACATCAAGCTCGAGTTTAACACTGATTGCCAAACCTGTAACAACGGTGGCGAGGTGCGGGTGCTGGATGCGATCGCCAAATTTGAAGTTGACCCAATGTACAATCTATGGGTTGGGCGTATGCTGGTTCCTGCTGAGCGGCGTGAAATGAATGGGCCGTTTTTCAGTGCAATCTATAACATTTTTAGTTCGGGTACGCCGTTTGAACCAGCTGATTACAATCTGACAATCAAATCCAATGGTACGTCTGCCGGATCCTTCGGGCGAGATGATGGCGCAACAATCTGGGGCTCATTTTTTGATGGTCGTCTGCAATACGCGGTCGGTTTCTTTCGTGGACTAAGAGGTGGTGCAAACTCTGACGACAATGTTCTGTACGCACAACGTATTGCTTACAACTTTTGGGATGTAGAAAAAAATCCTGGCTACTATACATCGGGAACCTATTACGGTAACGGTGGAGATATCCTTACCCTTGCTGTTTCCAATCAGTATCAGAAAGATGGTGCTGGTACAAGAAATGACCCGGGTGATTTCAGAGGAACTTCGGTTGATCTACTGGTTGAGAAAGTATTGGGTAATGGTGGTGTTGTTACCTTCAACGGAGAATACAAAAATTATGGTATTTCTTCTGGATACAGCCAGGCATCGCGTGATGCTGGCGGTGGCTTTTCCATGTTTGAAGGAGACGCATTCGATGTGAGCGGTATGTATTTAATCCCGCAGGAAATCGGCATCGGCAAGCTGCAACCGTATGTGCGTTATGTCAACGTAATGCCAGACAACAGCTCGGATCGTGATGTTGTTGAGGCAGGACTTAACTATGTTATTGACGGTCACAACGCGCGGATTTCACTAAGTTGGCAATATGGTGATTTGCTCACCAAAGGCTTGCTTGATTTCTCCAGCAACGTCTCGGGAGATGATGTACACGCACTTAATCTTAATGTTCAGTTGCAAATCTAAATCGGGTTAACTGCCCAGGAGTGATACAAATGACTAACTACATCGACAAGTTAAAAAACATGGCAGTATTTTCAACGCTGATACTGATGCTTGGTGTCAACGCTGTCAGCCACGCTGAGGAGACAATCAAAGTAGGCATACTGCATTCATTATCAGGCACAATGGCAATCAGTGAAACAACGCTGAAAGATACCATGTTAATGCTGATCGACGAACAAAACAAAAAAGGTGGTGTTCTTGGAAAGAAGCTGGAGGCAGTAGTCGTTGATCCAGCTTCAAACTGGCCATTGTTTGCAGAAAAAGCACGTCAATTACTTACCAAGGATAAAGTTTCGGCAATTTTTGGTTGCTGGACTTCGGTTTCTCGAAAATCTGTATTGCCAGTCATCGAAGAATTGAATGGCATTCTGTTTTATCCAGTGCAATACGAAGGTGAAGAATCATCCAAGAACGTGTTTTACACTGGTGCAGCACCGAACCAACAGGCTATCCCTGCTATCGATTATTTGATGAATGACATCAAAACAGAACGTTGGGTATTGGCAGGAACTGATTATGTCTATCCACGCACCACGAACAAAATTCTAGAAGCATATCTGTTATCCAAAGGTGTAGATAAAAAAGATATTATGATTAACTACACACCGTTTGGTCACTCAGACTGGCAGAGTATTGTTGCCGAAATTAAAAAGTTTGGCTCAACCGGGAAGAAAACAGCCGTTGTATCAACAATTAATGGTGATGCGAATATCCCGTTCTACAAGGAACTGGGCAATCAGGGTATGTCTGCGGAAGATATTCCTGTTGTCGCGTTCTCAGTCGGCGAGGAAGAATTGTCTGGTATGGATACAAAGCCATTGGTTGGGCATATGGCGGCATGGAATTATTTTATGAGCGTCGATACGACTAAAAATGCTGCTTTTATTAAACAATGGCATAACTATATCAAAGACCCGAAACGGGTAACCAATGATCCGATGGAAGCACATTACATTGGTTTCAATATGTGGATTAAGGCTGTAGAAAAAGCGGGGACTACAGACGCTGATGCTGTTCAAAAAGCGATGATTGGTATCAAATTCCCCAACCTGACTGGCGGTACAGCGCAGATGCTACCTAACCATCATATTAGTAAACCTGTGTTGATCGGTGAAATTCAGGAAGACGGTCAGTTTGTAACTGTGTGGCAGACAAATACGCTGGTAAAAGGTGATGCGTGGTCAGACTATCTACCTGAAAGCAAACCAATTATTGCTGACTGGACACCACCGATCAACTGCGGTAATTACAATACAGTGACAAAAAAGTGTTCTGGACAAAAATATTAAGTTCTCAATAAATCATTACCCCCTTGCGGGATAAAACAGAGGTGTTTTGTCCCGCTTTTTTCGAGGATACTGAATGATACCTCAGCGTATATTACTCAGGACGCTAATGGTACTGGCTATTTGGGTGGTGCCGATCTCGGTTTTTTCTGAGACGGTTTCGGCTGAAAACGTTGAAGACCCAGAGTCACTCACCTTTTCCCAGGCATTATCTGGATTACAAAACTCATCTTTGTCTCAACGTGGCGAGGCCCTTGAGCAATTATCAAAATTACAACACCCAAGAATTATTCTAATTCTACAAGCATTGTTGCAAGGCCAATTGTTTCAAATCAGAGACGATGGGCGCCTAGTTATTGCTGAAAAACAGAAATCCGGGTACCAGATACAACTTGCTCAAACAGGTGAAAAGCTAGGTAATAAAGAGTCGTCTCAGCTAAAGAAATTAAATCTAACAAATCGGTTACGTTCACAGCTCAAGGTATTGATATCACGATTACAGCTAAATTCCGAGGATCCCTCGCTGCGATTAAAAGCAGTAAAAACGCTTTCAAAACGCCCTGATCAACAAGCCTATACATTGTTGAGAAATCTATCTCAAACAGAAACCAATCATGATGTACGGCAAGCATTACAACTCACTTTTGCCTTGCAGGATTTAAAAAGTGCTGACAAATCACGACGTTTGCAGGCACTCGAATCATTGAAACACCTCGATAGTGTTGATGCAATGAACCAAGTGAAGCGACTTACTGATAATGACTCAGATGGAAGCTATCTTGAGCCCGATGATGATGTGCGCAAGCTGGCAAAATCTGTGTTGACCAAAATTGAATCACGTCGGCAGTTCTATTCCAGCATCGAAACCATATTTTTTGGATTAAGCCTGGGTGCTGTTTTGGTACTGGCATCTATCGGGCTTGCCATTACATTTGGAGTCATGGGTGTCATCAATATGGCGCATGGCGAGTTGATGATGCTTGGCGCGTATACTACTTATGTCATGCAACAAATCATGCCGAATCACCTCGGTCTGTCTCTGTTGTTGTCAATTCCTGCCGCGTTTTTGGTTTCCGGGCTGGTTGGTATTGCTATTGAACGCGGGATCATCCGATTCTTGTATGGTCGCCCACTGGAAACGTTATTGGCGACTTTTGGAGTGAGCTTGTTTTTGCAACAGACGGTACGCTCTGTTTTTTCACCATTGAATCGTAGCGTTTCAACGCCTGAATGGATGAGTGGCTCTCTACAAATCAATGACTTTTTATCATTTACCTGGAACCGGTTTTATATTCTTGTGTTTTGTCTGCTGGTGTTTTCCCTGTTACTGCTGATTCTAAAGCGAACCCGGTTGGGGTTGGAAGTACGTGCAGTGACGCAAAACCGCAATATGGCAAAGGCGATGGGAATACCGACGGATCGTGTCGATGCCATGACATTCGGTCTGGGCTCAGGTATTGCCGGCGTTGCCGGCGTTGCGCTTAGCCAGATAACGAATGTTGGGCCGAATCTTGGACAGTCATATATTGTCGACTGTTTTATGGTTGTGGTGTTCGGTGGAGTAGGAAATCTCTGGGGTACTTTGGTTGCTGGTTTTTCGCTTGGTATTGCCAATAAATTTCTGGAACCATACGCGGGTGCTGTACTGGCAAAAATTCTAGTGCTGGTATTTATCATTCTGTTTATACAAAAAAGACCACGTGGATTATTTCCGCAGAAAGGCAGAGCGGCAGAAGCATAATGACTTTACAAGGATTAAAAAACGATAAGGAAAGTACTGTTATTGTTGGTTTGCTGGCTGCAGTCAGCTTGATTATTCCAATCTGCAACCTGCTTTTTCCAGTTGATTCAATGTTCCACTTTTCAGCTTATACCGTGTCACTGATAGGTAAATATCTTACATTTGCCTTGCTTGCACTTTCTCTGGATCTGGTCTGGGGATATTGTGGAATTCTGGCGTTGGGGCAGGGTGCGTTTTTTGCCTTAGGCGGTTATGCCATGGGTATGTATCTGATGCGTCAAATTGGCTCTCGCGGAGTCTATGGCGACCCTGTATTGCCTGATTTTATGGTGTTTTTAAACTGGAAGGAATTACCGTGGTACTGGTTTGGTTTTGATCATTTCTGGTTTGCCATGATGATGGTTGTTGCTGTTCCCGGGTTACTGGCTTATATTTTCGGTTGGTTGGCATTTCGCTCACGCGTGACCGGGGTTTATCTCTCGATTATGACCCAGGCATTAACTTATGCCTTAATGCTGGCTTTCTTTCGCAATGAAATGGGATTTGGTGGAAATAACGGTCTGACTGATTTTAAAGATATTCTTGGTTTTAACCTGCAATCAGAAGCTGTGCGTGCAATTTTACTGATGTGTTCAGGGGGTGTACTGATTGCTGCTTTTGTTGGTTGTCGCTGGCTGGTTAATACCAAAATGGGACGTGTGGTTACAGCATTGCGCGATCAGGAATCACGTGTGCGCTTTCTAGGCTACCGTGTTGAAATGTTTAAGTTGTGGATTTTTGTCTGTTCAGCGATGCTTGCAGGAATTGCCGGAGCATTGTATGTACCGCAAGTCGGAATTATCAATCCCAGTGAGTTTTCGCCGCTCAATTCACTCGAAATCGTCATGTGGGTCGCAGTTGGTGGTCGCGGTACGTTGTATGGAGCCATACTTGGCGCCATACTGGTCAATTTCAGCAAGACTGTATTGACTGGCTTGCTACCCGAAATCTGGTTATTTACCCTTGGAGCCATGTTTATTCTGGTAACCGTATTGATGCCGGATGGTCTGGCCGGATTGTGGTTACGTGTGCGTCGCACTCAGTCTTCAAAATAGTCATGATAAAGCCATTAGTTAATCGTTACAAAACATTCGATTTCGTCAACCGGGCTGTTGCTCAAGACCAGGTTGATGTATCACACCGTACCATATTGTATCTCGAAGATGTGAGTGTCAGTTTCGATGGTTTTAAAGCACTCAATAATTTGTCTTTGTATATCGACAACGGTGAGCTGCGTTGTCTGATCGGTCCGAATGGTGCTGGAAAGACGACGTTGATGGATGTCATTACAGGTAAAACCAGACCAGACAGTGGCTCCGTTTATTTTGGACAGACCATGAATTGTCTGGAAATGGATGAGCCGGCAATCGCTCAGGCAGGAATATGTCGCAAGTTTCAGAAACCCAGCGTTTTTGACAAGCTCAGTGTAATGGAAAATCTGGAGCTGGCGATGAAGGCTGACAAAGGTGCCTGGGTGACTCTATTTTCCAGGTTAAATGGTGAACAATATGACGCGATTGCTGAGGTTATGGAAATAATCGGATTAACAGCGCATCGTTCACAACAAGCAGGTGTGTTATCACATGGTCAGAAACAATGGCTGGAAATCGGGATGCTACTGATACAGCAACCGAAAGTTATGTTGGTAGATGAGCCGGTTGCTGGGATGACGCATCAGGAAGTTGATCGAACTGCAGAATTGCTGTTGTCATTACGTGGTAAACATTCTGTTGTAGTGGTTGAGCACGATATGGAGTTTGTGCGTTCAATTGCTAACAAGGTGACAGTATTACACGAAGGTGCAGTGTTAACCGAAGGCACAATGGATGAGGTTCAAAATGATCCACGTGTTATTCAGGTCTACCTGGGGGATTGATGTTAACTATATCGTCATTGAATCAGTCTTATGGTGGAAGCCATACACTCTGGGATGTTGATCTGGATGTCCCGGCAGGCTCCTGTGTTTGCCTGATGGGACGGAACGGTGTCGGTAAAACGACACTATTGAAAAGTATAATGGGGTTGATTCCTGTCAGTAGTGGAACTATCACATTAAATGGTCAGCAAATTAGGTCTGCAAAGGCTGAAAAACGTGCAGAGCTGGGGATTGGCTATGTTCCGCAAGGACGTGAAATTTTCCCTTTGCTGACTGTCGAGGAAAATCTGAAAACTGGCTTGCGAGCGGTTAGCAAGCAAGGTATCAAGAAAGTACCGGATCATGTTTATGAGATCTTCCCTGTATTGAAACAAATGCTCAAACGGCGAGGCGGTGATTTATCAGGTGGACAACAGCAACAACTGGCAATTGGCCGAGCCTTGGGGTTGAACCCGAAATTATTAATTCTTGACGAACCGACTGAAGGGATTCAACCAAATATAGTCAGTGAGATCGGTAACGTAATTATCCGTTTAAATCAATCTAAAGGTATTCAAAATTCAGCTGAACATGAAATTAAGGCTGAGATACACGATGCAATTTCAGTCATTAATAATGAATTACATGTGACAGTGTTGCTGGTTGAACAAAAGCTTCCATTTGCTCGCAAGGTGGCCAGCCAGTTTTGTATCATGGATCGAGGACGTCATGTTGCTTTGGGAGCAATGTCTGAATTGAGTGATGAGATTATTAAACACTATCTGACTGTATAACAATGATGGCATTGTGCGCAAACAACGAATGAAAACCAGATTCTCACTATGTGATTTATTCTAAGTTTGGCATTTTTAGTCCGTGCCCACACGGCATTTTGATACCAAAGTGTTCATGGTTTTTGCTAGATGTAACTACAGCTGCAATTGTAGCAGGCAGTATGATAGTGATACAGGTTATCGCATCGTCAGTGCTGAGTTGATCGTAGCGCTTTCAGCTTGTATAACAGGTGTGGTGTATTTAATGTATTCTGATCAACTGTTGTGAAAACAATTGAAAATCTGAATAGAAGTGAACCTGGCTGGCTAGCAGAATTACAGTTGGGTTTCTCCCGCTGCGGTGATCGAACTAGACTGACACAGCGCATGCATCGTGGTCCGTTGAATGTACAACGCCCGTTTTACCCTGAACAAGATGTGTGTCATGTTTATGTTCTGCATCCACCAGGGGGTATTGTTGGAGGTGACCGGTTACAGATTGATATTGATGTTGGCAAAAAAGCACGTGCCTTGTTGACAACACCTGGTGCTGGAAAATTTTATCGTAGTGATTTTTTGCATGCTCATCAAGTTGTGACGATGCAAGTCGAGGATCAGGCTGTTCTGGAGTGGTTACCTCAGGAAACAATCATCTATCAAGGCGCCAGGGTCATGTCTCATGTCAATCTTGGTTTAACCAATAACGCAGGTTTTATCGGGTGGGAAATACTCGCGTTTGGCCGACCTGCAGCAGCAGAAGGTTTTGACCACGGTGAGGCATTGTTAAACTGGTGTATTACACACAACAAGAAACCTTTATATATCGAGAAAATGTTATTTGATACAGCCGCGTATAAAGCCCGTTGGGGACTTCACACCGCTTCTGTTTGTGGCACCATGTTTGTGCATCCAGCAACTGGAACACATTTGCAAACGATCAGAGATCATATTGGTCATACACCTCAGCGTGGTGTTACTCTGCTTGATAATTTGTTGATTTGTCGAGCTAGTGCCGACAAGACTGGGGTCGTTCGCAGTTTTTTTGAGAATGTGCGAGGACTGCTTCGTGAAGATATCGTACATAATAGGGATTACAGACCACGTATCTGGGCTACCTGAAGGAAGGTGATATGCAATTAACTCCACGCGAAAAAGACAAACTCCTATTGTTTACAGCGGCTTTATTAGCTGAAAGACGTAAATCCCGGGGTGTCAAACTTAATCATCCTGAAGCCATTGCTTTTATCTCGGCCGCTATAATGGAAGGTGCGCGTGATGGAAAAACGGTTGCCGAGCTCATGGAGTATGGACGAACGTTACTGACCCGGGATGATGTCATGGACGGTATTGCCGAGATGTTGACGGATATTCAGGTGGAGGCGACGTTTCCAGATGGTAGCAAATTGGTCACTGTGCATAACCCAATCGTATAGGAGCAAGGCGGATGACGAAAGTTCTAATTCCTGGTGAAATACTCACTGAATCTGGAGATATTGAGCTTAATATCGGTCGACAGGCAATTACAATTACGGTTGCTAATAGTGGTGATCGGCCGATACAGGTGGGTTCGCATTATCATTTTTACGAAACCAACCCAGCGCTGGTGTTCAACAGGAATCAAACCCTGGGTTTTCGACCTGATATTCCGGCTGGGACAGCGATTCGCTTTGAACCGGGGCAGGATCGTGAGATACGACTAGTTGCCTATGCAGGTCATCGCAACATCTACGGTTTTCGTCAACAGGTGATGGGAGAGTTGCCTGATAACGATGAGGTTCAACAATGAGTTTAATCAACCGCCAGGCGTATGCTGAAATGTTTGGACCAACTGTAGGCGACCGTGTGCGGCTTGCTGATACAGATTTGTTTGTCGAAGTTGAGGAAGATCGCACAGTATACGGCGATGAAGTCAAATTTGGCGGTGGCAAGGTGATACGTGACGGCATGGGGCAAGGACAGGCTGGTTCCATGACAGCGATGGATCTAGTGATTACCAATGCCTTGATTATTGATTATCAGAGTATCCTCAAAGCTGATGTTGGCATCAAAAATGGACGTATTGCAGGCATTGGAAAAGCCGGTAACCCGGATACCCAGCAAGGTGTTGATATTGTAATCGGGCCGGGTACAGAAATACTGGCAGGTGAGGGTAAAATACTGACCGCTGGTGGGATTGATGCGCATATTCATTTCATCTGTCCTCAGCAAATCGAAGAAGCCTTGATGTCGGGGATCACAACCATGTTGGGTGGTGGTACCGGGCCTGCAACCGGTACTAACGCAACAACCTGTACACCTGGAACGTGGAATTTGCACAAAATGCTGCAATCACTGGACTCATTTCCAATGAATTTTGGCTTGATGGGTAAGGGCAATGCCAGTTTGCCGGATGCACTTGAAGAGCAGATTATAGCCGGTGCCATGGGCTTGAAACTGCATGAAGATTGGGGAACCACACCTGCAGCCATCGATACTTGCCTGTCGGTTGCCGAGCGTTACGATGTGCAAGTAGCGATTCATACCGATACTCTGAATGAGTCAGGTTTTGTTGAAGACACGCTGGCTGCTTTCAAAGGGCGCACAATTCATACTTTCCATACTGAAGGTGCGGGCGGTGGTCATGCACCTGATATTATAAAAGCCTGTGGTGAAGCCAACGTGCTGCCGTCGTCAACCAATCCTACGCGTCCATACACAGTGAATACAGTCGATGAGCATCTCGATATGTTAATGGTGTGTCATCATTTGGATCCTGGAATTGCTGAAGATGTTGCGTTTGCTGAATCGCGTATTCGTCGTGAAACCATTGCGGCTGAGGATATACTCCATGATCTTGGCGCATTTTCAATGATTGCATCCGACTCGCAGGCGATGGGGCGGGTTGGTGAAGTGATTATGAGAACTTGGCAAACAGCGCATAAAATGAAGTGTCAACGTGGCAGTCTGCCTGAAGACAGCAGCCGAAATGACAATTTTCGCATCAAACGGTATATCGCAAAATATACAATCAATCCGGCTATCAGTCATGGTATTGCTCACGAAGTGGGTTCGGTTGCAATTGGAAAAATGGCCGATCTGGTATTGTGGGATCCAGCTTTTTTCGGGGTCAAACCCAGCATTATTCTGAAAAGCGGTATGATTTCAGCTGCACCGATGGGTGACCCCAATGCCTCGATTCCAACCCCACAACCCGTCCATTATCGCCCCATGTTTGGTGCTTTTGGGAGTGCGTGTCATGCGACTTCCATGCTGTTTTTGTCAGCTGCAGCAGTAGACAATGATCTTCCATCAAAGCTGGAATTACAGTCAACAATAGGAGTGGTTTCAGGGACTCGAACAATCGGTAAAAAAGATCTGCTTCACAATGACTATCAACCTGTCATTGAAGTCGACCCACAGCAATATACTGTAAGAGCTGATGGTGAACTACTGAGTTGTGAACCAGCCGATACTTTGCCAATGACGCAACGCTATTTTTTGTTCTGATGATGTTGAAACTAACAGCAATTGCTGAACCAGACTGTCGTGCAGATGATAGCTTGACGCTGCCTTTTGAAACCAGACAGAAAAGCCGGTTCTCGGCAACCACCGATCATGGTCGTGACGTTGGCGTATTTTTAAACCGGGGACAGATATTGCGCTCTGGAGTCGTTTTGACGGGCCCTGACTTGTTCACTGTTTTGATCAATGCTGCAGCTGAACCTGTTTCAGTACTGTGTAGCAACGACAGTTTGCAGTTCGCACGCGCTTGTTATCATCTGGGCAACCGTCATGTCCCTCTACAAATACAGGCTGGGGAACTACGTTATCTTGGCGATCATGTGCTGGACGATATGCTCGCCGGAATGGGTATGAACGTTAAGCATCAAACATTACCATTTGAACCAGAGGCAGGTGCTTACCACAAGCACAGCCATGACTGATCTTGCGCTCCTGCGTTTGTTGCAACTGGTTAGCCCCGGATTGCCGATTGGCACCTATTGTTACTCTCAAGGCTTTGAATCAGCAGTTGACAATGGACTTATAACCAATGCTAAAGACGCAAGTGAATGGCTTACGGGCATCATGAATCACTGTCTTGCAAAGGTCGATATTCCTCTTTCAGCACGCATGTACCAGGCCTGGCAGCAGCATGATATAGACACCGTTATGAATCTAAGCACAACGTTGCTTGCACACAGAGAAACATCAGAGCTGCGCTCAGAAGACCGGAAAAGTGGGCAAGCGCTTGTAAAGTTGTTGGCGGAGATGAAAATTAAATCGGCAATTGACTGGAAGCACAACCCGGATATTACATTGGCAGCTATGTTTACCCTCGCAGCTGTTTACTGGAAAATACCGATAAAACAGGCGCTTGGTGGTTATCTGTGGAGCTGGCTAGAGAACCAGAGTCTGTGTGCTGTCAAACTGATTCCATTGGGTCAGGTTGCCGGTCAGCAATTATTGCATGCAATGGCAACCAACATTCCTGGCTTGATTGAAAGCGGTTTGCAGCTTAAAGAACACGACATAGGCGGTAGTGTGTTTGGACTGGCACTGGTATCAAGCTGCCACGAAATGCAGTATTCCAGATTGTTTCGTTCCTGAGGAAATGTCATGACAGTAAAACAAGTGTTAAGAGTCGGGATTGGTGGTCCGGTTGGTTCGGGGAAAACAGCATTGGTTGATGCCTTGTGCAAACGCATGAGCAGCCAATATCAAATCGGTGTTGTTACCAACGATATCTATACACGCGAAGATCAGCAGTTTCTCATCAACAGTCAAGCGCTTCCTGAAACACGGATTATCGGAGTGGAAACCGGCGGTTGTCCGCATACTGCGATACGCGAAGATGCATCCATGAACCTCGCGGCAATTGATGATTTATGTGAGCGCTTTGATGATCTGGATATGATTTTGGTAGAAAGCGGAGGCGACAACCTTAGCGCCACATTCAGTCCGGAACTTGCAGATATAACAATATACGTGATAGATGTATCAGCTGGCGACAAGATCCCGCGCAAAGGTGGTCCTGGTATCACCCGTTCAGACTTGCTTGTTATTAACAAAGTCGACTTGGCGCCTTATGTCGGCGCATCTCTGAATGTCATGGATCGTGATGCACGAAAGATGCGTGGTGAGCGACT
>DRLZ01000149.1 GCA_011322755.1 Crenotrichaceae bacterium | reverse complement strand
CAACATCAACACCATCAAGCTGGTCGTTGACGATATGGTATCGTGCATCAATACCCAGAGTCAGTGCTCCTAACTCGTATTCTGCACCAGCACCAAACATAACGCCAGCAGCCATTACCGTACCTGAATCAGATGGAGGGCTGATAACATGGAATGCAAAACCGGCAGGAATTAACCACGGATGGAAGTTACCGTTTGGATTAAACTTGAGTTTTGGAGCCGCAGATAACGTGAACTGGCTTAAAGTGATGCGATTAGCAATGTTTTTCCCGGTAGGGTTAACGCTAAGTGTTCCACCAGCTCCGTTTGACAGGTTTGCAGCAGCAGCGGGTACAACTGCAATGCCTTTTTTGCTATCAAATTTTTTCCATTCAAACATGATTTCGCCAAAAACAGCGACCATATCTGACATTCCCCACAGATCTTTGGTTAGTGCGTGTTCAATACCTGCGCCAATGTAGAATCCACCTTTTGCATCGTGATCGTCAACGTTGAATACCTGGCTGCCGTCTGCAGCACGTCCACCGTCAAACAAGTCAGTAAAGACCTGAGTTCCACGACCGGAATTCATGCGCCCAAAACCACCGCGGAAAAAGATCATTGAACCTTTTTGGTTAGGAACACGATTAACGACGGCAACGCGCTCTTCTACGATTTGTACTTTTTTAATTGATTCACGGCTTTCTGTGCGTACACTCTGCAATTCTGTTTGCAATGTGTTCAGCATTTGTTCCATGCGCTCAATTTTTTGCTGCAGTGCTTCTACACTTTCATCAGCTGCCAACGCTTGTGGTGTAAACGAGACAGTTGATAACAGAGTAGCTGCGACAATGCCTGATAGCTTTGTCAGTGTTGTTTTCTTCATTATGGTTCCCCCTCCGATAGAGTGATGAGGTGATTCTGTTAAAATTGTTTAACTCATGCGACAAAAATGTTATCACAGCGCACATCCTAACAGAGATAAATGCTTTTCTCAAACTTTATTTACTGAGTCAGTTATGATCGTTGTGCCTATAAAACAATAAGTAATATTATTTATCTAATGTAATTTCACTGCATATAGCGGAATCCCCACACGGTTTTTCCCATTTGTTGCGACTTGTATACTGTGCGGATTCGCCCGTATACTTTAAACCATATGAACAGTGATATTTTGATTGTCGGGGCAGGCGTTATCGGCTTGATGACTGCACTTGAGTGCAGCCGTGCGGGTGCTACAGTGACATTGCTTGATAAGTCATTGGTTGGCCAGGAGGCTTCCTGGGCCGGTGGTGGCATTCTCTCACCATTGTATCCATGGAGGAAAGGTAACGCTATTTCTGCCCTGCGCAACTGGAGTGAACGCCAATACCCACTGCTTGCCGCTGAATTACATGAATCAACAGGGATTGATGTTGAACTGAGTCAATGCGGGATGTTGATTGCTGATATTCCTGACCAGCAGCTGGCAGAAAATACATTGGCTGAACGCAATATGCCGTTTCGATGGCTGGATTCAGGTGAAGTCGCCCACTCGCATGCCGGACTGTGTTTGTCAGCAAATCCTGCTTTGTTGTTGCCAACAATCGCGCAGATTCGTAATCCTCGGTTATTAGCTGCGCTCAAGAAATTGTTGGAGCAGCAACAAGTCAAAATTTTTGAAAATCATCAAGTAACCCGGTTTATTCTCAATCAGTCAGGAACACGGGTTGATTACGCCGAAACACCACACGGGGAATTTTCGGCTGATTCAGTTGTTTTGACTGCTGGCGCCTGGTCTCCAGGGCTATGGCCTGATATCAACAGTGGGACAGCATTGCCGATATTTCCAGTAAAAGGCCAGATGTTGTTATTACAGGCGCCAATTGGCAGTATTCCTTCAATCGTTCTCAGCGATCATCAATATATTGTTCCCAGAAAAGATGGACATGTGCTGGTTGGCAGTACGCTGGAGAAAACTGAATTTAATAAAGTTAAAACGGTGCCGGCAAAACGCCAGCTCAAGCACTTTTTTGATCGTCTGTATCCTTTATTCAGTCATTTGCCTGTGATTAAACACTGGGCTGGCATACGTCCTGGATCACATGGCAATCCAATCATTTCAAGGCATACTGAAATAGAAAACATGTATGTTAACAGTGGCCACTTCCGCAATGGTCTGAACCTTGCGCCAGCTTCAGCCCGACTGGTTGTTGACATGATCGTCAACAGGGAGCCGATTGTGCCGGTTGCTGCTTATCGGTTGTAGAAAGATTATCATAAGGATTGCCGATTTCTAATACCAATCAGCTTTCAATATTGCGTAAACAAATACAGTTTGATTCTAACCACCCATCACTTGATCAGGTCTTGAAAATACGATGATAGGAACAGCCACGCTCACCCAGTTTAATATTCATCAACAGCGTAAATTCTCTGCCACACGCGGTGAATTGACTCTGTTGCTGGACGATGTGGCACGCGCATGTAAGTCTATCTCGCATGCGGTGAACCAGGGCGCATTGTCTGGCACCTTGGGGGCATCCGAGAGTTCCAATGTACAGGGAGAGGTGCAAAAACAACTCGATTTGATTTGTGATGAGTTGTTTACAGATGCACTGATCTGGACTGGACATCTTGCAGCGATGGCATCCGAAGAAGTGGATGATATTATTGCAATTCCTCAACAGTATCCTAAAGGGAAATATCTGATTTGTTTTGATCCACTGGATGGTTCATCAAATATTGATGTGAATTTATCAGTTGGAACAATTTTTTCAATTTTACGATGTCCTGACGGCGTGGAAACGCCGACAGCTGTTGATTTTATGCAGCCAGGTACCCGGCAAGTCTGTGCAGGGTTTTGTATCTATGGTCCAGCAACCATACTGGTGTTGACTTCAGGGGCTGGCGTGAATGGTTTTACCCTCGATCATGATGTTGGCGAATTTATTCTCACCCATCCACAGATAAAAATACCTGAAGACACCGCCGAATTTGCCATCAATGTCTCCAACCAGCGCTACTGGGAACAGCCGGTACAGCGTTATGTTGATGAATGTATGCAAGGAGTTCAAGGTGTTCGCGAAAAAAACTTCAATATGCGCTGGATAGCATCCATGGTCGCTGAAGTCTATCGAATTCTAACCCGGGGCGGGATTTTTATGTACCCGGTTGATAACAAAGAACCGCTCATGCCAGGCCGCTTGCGCTTGATGTATGAGGCGAATCCCATGAGTTTTATTATAGAACAGGCAGGAGGCATGGCATCGACAGGCCGTCAACGGATTATGGAGATACTTCCAGACGATATTCATCAACGGATTCCGGTGATGATGGGATCGAAACATGAAGTCGAGCGGATTGTGTCTTATCATACAAAGTAAAAACACAGAGTAAAAATTGGTGTATGCGAGAACCTGTTCAAGATTAAGAAGTAGGTGCTGAGTAAACCCTGAGGCAAATCATTAGCCCTGGCAGCGAGTTGCCGCAACTGTTTTTGTAGATGAGAAATATTTTATACAACTGACCCTTTACGGCTTGCCATGCGCTTCAACACGGGTTACTGTTTACAAAAATTAACAATAACTAACGAACAGAGTCGGTGATCCATGGAATTAAAAGCTAAAACCAAAAAAAAAGTCTGTGTCATTGGCGCAGGTCCATCTGGATTGATTGCTAGCAAAGAATTACTTGATGAGGGGCACGAAGTCAGTTGTTTTGAAAAACACCCCAGACTCGGCGGTGTTTTTAATTTTACTGATTTTAAAGGTGGTATTTTTGACACGACGCCACTGACAGTATCGAACTACTTCATGGCTTATTCATGTTTTCCGCCAGATTCAAATGAAAAGCGGAAGTATTGGTCGTTCCGTGAATATACTGATTATCTAAGTGATTTTGTCGATCATTTCAAGCTAGGCTCGCATATTCACTACAACAGAAAAGTGACCAGTGTAAAACGCCAGGACGATGGAACATATGCCGTTGTTATTGAACAGAGTCATGATCCGTTACAGACTGACATACAGTATTTTGACGCGATAGCGGTTTGTTCGGGAACTCACCAGCTGCCGCGTTCAATCGATATCAAGGGACAAGAGGCTTTTCAGGGTAAGATTCAGCACTCAGCTGCTTTCAAGACTGCTGAGGAATACAAAGGCAAGCGTGTTTTATGTGTTGGTATCGGAGAGTCAGGAGCAGATCTTACCCACAAGATTGCCCAGGTTGCAAAACAATGTACGCTTTCAATACGACAATACCAGGTCATTGTTGAACGTTTTCCGTTTGGTCGCAAGTTTCCAAATGATGCATTTACAAGCTATGCGCTGTATTCAATACCGTCAGTTATCCAGAATAAACTGGTTAATTTACAGCTGGCGTTTATGGAAAAATTCTCAAAAGACAAGAAAGTGGTTGCCTATGCCAAATGGAACCGCAGGACGGGCAATTTTTTTAATCACT
>DRLZ01000148.1 GCA_011322755.1 Crenotrichaceae bacterium | reverse complement strand
TCCTTCCAGTCGTTTACGCATCCAGCGTGGAATTTCAGCACCGCAGGCATCTGAAAATCGGGCCAGTTGAGAAAAATTAATAATTGGCATAATCCCCGGAAGAATCGGCACATCGATATTGTTTTTCTCGCACTCATCAATAAATGCAAAATAAGCATCGATATTGTAGAAATATTGAGTAATGGCGCGATCAGCCCCAGCATCCACCTTGGTTTTAAAATTTGTAATATCAGCGACTGGATTCTCGGCTTGTGGATGCATTTCAGGATAGGCTGCGACTTCAATCTGGAAGTAATCTCCAGTTTGCTTGCGAATAAACGCGACCAAATCGCTGGCGTAGTTAAAGTCACCACGCACGTGCATACCTGACGGCATATCGCCACGCAGTGCAACGATGCGTTTGATCCCGTTGATTTTGAATTGCTGCAGTATCTCGTCAATACTGTCAAATGTTGCTGCGACACAGGATAAATGATGGGCGACTTCGATTCCGGTATCGCGCTGGATTGACGTCACTGTCTTCATGGTATTGTCGCGGGTAGAGCCCCCGGCACCATAGGTGACTGAAAAAAAGTCGGGTTTAACAGTTGCCAGATTTTGCCAGACCGATCTAAGTTTTACCAGACCATCATCAGTTCTTGGTGGAAAAAATTCAAAACTGTATGATTTTGGATGTTTTTGTTGAGACTGCATGTGTTCAACCTCTTGGTGTGTTTGAACATGAATGACACAGATAAAGATAAGGGGCGTTATCGCCCCTGTATCCATCGACTTTCGAGTCAATTCATTTCTAGTATCGATAATGTTCCGGTTTGTAAGGACCATTTTTATCAAGGTTAAGATACTTTGCTTGAGTATCAGTTAATACAGTCAGCTTGGCGCCAATTTTTCCAAGATGTAAACGTGCAACTTCTTCATCCAGATGTTTTGGCAACATATACACCTTGTTTTCATAATTGTCACCATGTGCCCATAGCTCGATTTGAGCCAGGGTCTGATTGGTGAAAGAGTTCGACATCACAAAACTCGGATGTCCGGTTGCGCAGCCCAGATTAACCAGACGGCCTTCTGCCAATAGAATGATGCGTTTTCCATCAGCAAAGATAACATGATCCACTTGCGGTTTGATATTTTCCCATGTGCAGCTTGCCAATCCGGCGCAGTCAATTTCATTATCGAAATGGCCAATATTGCACACAATCGCCTGATCTTTCATGGCCTGCATGTGTTCTTTTGTGATGACATGGAAGTTACCTGTTGCCGTCACAAAAATATCAGCTTGTGAGCAGGCTTCGTCCATGGTGACAACACGATAGCCCTCCATTGCGGCTTGCAGTGCACAAATCGGGTCAATTTCAGTAATCCAGACCGTTGCTCCAAGACCTTTTAATGATTGAGCACAGCCTTTGCCAACGTCACCATAGCCAAGTACCACAGCAATTTTACCGGCTATCATGACATCAGTTGCACGCTTGATGCCGTCAACCAGTGACTCACGGCAACCGTACAGATTGTCAAACTTTGACTTGGTCACTGAATCGTTAACATTGATGGCTGGAAAAATCAGCTCGTTAGCTTCGGCCATTTGATATAGACGATGAACGCCTGTTGTGGTTTCTTCGGTGACACCTTTGATGTTGGCGCGGATTGCTGAGTACCAGTTTGGGCTGGTTTTCAGTTTGGCTTTGATTGAATTAAAAAGAGCAATTTCTTCTTCGCTGCCAGGATTATCCAGTACAGATAAGTCAGTTTCAGCTTTGGTGCCGATTTCGATGAGCATGGTCGCATCACCGCCGTCATCAAGAATCATGTTCGGTGTTCCGCCATCTCCCCAAGCGAAAATCTGATGTGCGTACTGCCAGTATTCATCCAGTGTTTCACCCTTGGTGGCGTAGACTGGAATCCCTGCAGCTGCAATTGCAGCTGCCGCATGATCCTGGGTTGAGAAAATATTGCAGGAAGCCCAGCGTACTTCAGCGCCAAGGGCAACCAGGGTTTCGATTAATACCGCTGTTTGGATAGTCATATGCAAAGACCCGGCAATTCGTGCGCCTGTCAGAGGTTTGTCGTTGCCGTATTTCTCGCGTAAAGCCATTAGCCCAGGCATTTCGGTTTCTGCAATCGCAATTTCCTTGCGACCCCAGTCAGCAAGGCTCATGTCGGCGACTGTGTAATCAGTGAAGTTGTCATCCACAACTGCATTCATAATAGTTCTCCAAAAAATGCAGAGCGTCGTTGAATCAAGAACTGTTCATTCAAGCCTAACAAACAGCAGATTATTGCTGGTTGCTGCAACGCTCCTTGAATGAAAGCGATAAAGATGATCGAGCGATCAAATAGACTTTAAAGCGCAGCCTTTAATGCATCTGTTTTATCAGTTGCTTCCCATGGCAGGGCGATGTCATCACGTCCAAAATGGCCATAGCTCGCTGTTTTCTGGTAGATCGGCTGGATTAGATTAAGCATGTTGACCAGGGCGTATGGGCGAAGATCAAATAAATTTTTAACCAACGCTTCAATTTTGGCGTCATCAATTTTACCTGTACCAAACGTATCAATGCTGATTGATGTTGGCTGTGCAACACCGATTGCATAGGAAATCTGGATTTCACATCGATCCGCCAGTCCGGCAGCAACAATATTTTTTGCGACATAACGTCCCGCATATGCAGCTGAGCGATCGACTTTTGATGGATCTTTTCCTGAGAATGCACCACCGCCATGACGCGCCATGCCGCCATAAGTATCAACGATGATCTTACGACCAGTCAAGCCGCAATCACCAACTGGACCGCCAATGACAAACTTGCCGGTTGGATTGATAT
>DRLZ01000147.1 GCA_011322755.1 Crenotrichaceae bacterium | reverse complement strand
GTAGTATCTGGCCGCCTAATGTCTTGTGGATACTGGCCAGCTCTTTTGCCACATAAGGTAACGGTGAAAATCCTTGAACAGCTTGTGACAAGCCACTCGCCAGAATGTGTATATTCTCCGAATCCAGCGCTTTGGGATCGGTCAGACTTAAACCCGGAGTATTTGTGATGGCATAACGTTCAATCAGAAACTGATCGCCATCATGCAGCGCAGCCAGAGGAATCGTTCGCAATGAATCATCGGGTACCACAATCAATGTTTTAACTTTGTGCCGATCTAATGTGGATTGTAGCGGAGCAATTAACCATTGATAGAGTTGTTGTGCCTGGGGAAGGTATTCACGTGTGGTTCGGTTCTCCAGATTGTGACGAAACAATCTTATCTGCCGAGTTATCTCGGAACGTCCGACACGACTGGTAAAACGCTGTATACCCCTAGGTAAGCTAAGCAAAATCTCTGTACGATCATCAAGCAAAATTGGATAAATAGCAGCAGTCTGATGATCGATTGTTTCCAGCGAACGTACCTTTTTCTGCATGGCAACAACACAATCATCCTTAAAATAATCCTGTAACTCTGCTGCTTTCAGTTGTTCCATGATATTACGCGCAGCACGCAGATTGGTTTGAACAATTTTAGGGTCAGTTTTTGTATCGTTCGACTGCAGTAACAAATCTGTCAGTTGTAGATATAACGGTCTGATTTCTTCACGAAAAGATGCATCATTGAAATGTTTTGTCGCTAAATCCTGGCGTACCGGTTGCAATGTATTGATAGCTTGCTGATATGCCTGGATAGCAGCGTTGTAATCACCCTTGGCTGTTAAAATTCGCGCTATTTGCCATTGCCAGCGATAAACAATTTCAGGAGCACTGATGCTCTCAATTACAAAAACAGCTTGCCGGGTTAACTGCAAGGCTTCGTCATATCGTTGATTTTGCAGATACAGTTCGCCCAGATAACCAGTCGAGTAGGATAACGCTCGTTTGTCTGAACTCTCTTTTGCAATTGCTGTTGCCTGTGTAAAAGCATGATAGGCAAATGACTGCCATGGAGATTGTGTGTTACTGCGGTGTGATAATTGCAGTGCGATCTTGCCCAGAGCGACCCAATGATAGGCCTTGTCATGGTCATCTTTGGTTTGATTCAGATATTTTTGTGCTGTGAGCATCAGCTGAGTATTGCCAAAGACTCCCATTGCCATAGAAGCAACAACAGAGTTAATTGATGCTTTCGCTGCCAACTGGTAATGTCCAGAAACATCTGCTAACTGAACACTCTCTGCATAGGCTTTAACAGCCAGTTCGTACTGTTTTTGGCGGGCATATAAATTACCCTGATTGTTTAGAGTCGCAGCAAGCAAACCGGTTTGATTGACTGCTCTGGCCTGATCTATCGCCTGCTGCAGCAAAGAAGATGCTTTATCATATTCCCCTATTGCACTATAGAGAGCACCCAAACGGTTGAGTCTGCTGATTTTGTGTTGCCGGTTCCCTGACTTCTCATTTAGCCTGTAAGCATTATTTAATACTGCGATTGCAGCTGAATACCGCCCCATCGCCTGATAACTATCGCTGAGCTGGAATATCGCCGTAATCTGTTCATCTACATTCCTTTGCCGAGCAAAACGTTGCAGCATTGTTGTCCACAGCACAATGGCTTGTTCAAAGTCTCCTTTTCGAAATGCTTGTTGAGCCTGAACCGCGCTGATGTTCTCTTCCACAAAGGTAACACCGTCTGATTTTGCAAATGCAAAATTAACAGACAAAAACAACAAAAATAAACGAAAAAAAAAGACACAATAAAATCTCTGCAGGGAGGTGACATATCGAGAGAGTGTCTCGAATCCTAACATAAATCACATCTTTAAGGATAAAAGTTATAATGCAATTTTATCCATTTCAGCTTTCTATTGCACTTTCTAACCTATTAACCAGCCATAACTGAGAGTTACCACAAACCGCTGGAATACTCGTTCGGCATAACGAGTTTTTCCTTACAATGTTGCGTGGTCCGACAAATGAAGCTTAAACATTTCAACTCTTACCCAGATTAATGGATAAAACGTGTGAACAGTGTAACGCCAGAAAAAAAAGTCTCTGCCTGCACATGGATATAGTTCCAGCCTCCCTTAATATTACGAATCAGTAACTTCTCATCATTACCAGGATTATTGGATTTCGAATCAAAAACAGTGTTTGTTGGTCTGTTGCCATACATGTACAACAAAGTACTGTTCCCACTGCCATGTTTCAAGATAATTTCAAGTGAGCTGCCAACCTGATTATCAGGCACATACAAATGCATTTGTAATTGACCTCCATTTGAAACATCTTGCAAACACATCGCGTTTCCTGAATTTAGTATTTCAACATTCCCGACAGGTGCCTGGCCTTGTTGACAGGCATCAATGATCTGGTGAGGTAGTTCAGTTTGTGTTTCAACAGTAAAACCAAGAGTATTGCTGTTTATTCCATTGCTATTATCTGGATTGACTACATGTACATTCCAGCGATAAGTTCCATCCATCAACACGTCTATGTTCCTGGTAACTGAGCAAACACCACCCGCACACACGGCATTACTATCAAATCGAGTATTTGCAATGATAGCTCCTTTATTGTCATAGATAACAATGGCATAATGTAAGGTGCCTGGTACTTCTTTCCAGGAAAAGGCAGGTGTGGCCATATTGATAATGCCTTGAGGTGATAGTGCTGTGGGTAGTTCAACGACAGGATCAGGTACTGTTGGTTGTGGTGTGTCAATACCGATTTCACTAGTTAACAGCGCACAAAGTTCTGTTTTAACATTCTCCATGGTCTCCGTGAAACGGGTATAGTTAATATCATAGTAACTTGAACGAGCCAACTGTCGTGCGTTACCTTTCAGAGTAAAATTTGCATAGACTTTATGTTGTAGATATCCCTTCATATTGAAAGGAGTTCCGCAGTTCGTCATTTCGTATGACGGTAGGTTATTTCGCAAAAGAGCATCAACCTGTGAATTCTGTTTTGTGAGATCAAGCAACACCAATAGTGTTACCTGTTCATCAAGAGAGCCACTGCTGGCATCCCAGTTTGTATCGTGCCGAGTCGTTGTGGAATACTCATTCGTCAACTTGTGCAGTGCGAATTCATGTTGTGGATCGAGTCCCCAGAGCCGGATAATGTCCATCCAGCCAAGATCGATTCTATAGGTAATATCCTCTGTCGTTCCACCTTGTTCTTGAATTAGGTTAATCAATTTCTTTTTGTCTTCAGGGGAAACTTTTCCCACACGTCCACAATACGCCAGAGCCAGATATTCTTCCCTGAGTTGGTTATACAACGGGGAACGTTTGGCCCGCTTAAAGATACTTTCTGCTACTGCACTGCCGATTTCATTATTCGCGACAGTCAAACTGTTTCCATATTGACGATCAGGTAAGAAAATTGGCTGTTCAACTTTGTCAAAGAACTCAAAAGTGGGAATAATCGTGTGAAATCGCTGCTGATTTTGTATTCCATTTTTTATCCGTGTTAGTGCAGCAACCTGAGCTGATGTTATTTTTTCTAAATGTTTGCCATCGTCTGAGAATATGCCTGGCCAATTAAGATAATTTCCCCACACAGGCCGCATCGGGCCAGTACTGTTGATACCACCTTTACCATGGCATTCACGGCATTCATTGTTATTACCACCATTGGGACTCAAAACAGGGGGACTGACACGAAAATCCAGAGATTTGAATTCCCAGTCGCCTCTATCATTTAAATAAGCGATGTCAACAACTTCAAAAAGTGGAGCACTCGGAATCGTACCAATATTCATCATAAATCGGCCATCCGATCCAAAGAGCATCAGTCCCGGTTCTTCTAGACTGGTTTTATTCAATCCTCTGGTTTTAGCTACGAATGCATAATTTTTACGCATATGATCTGGTAAATGATCCAGTAACTCTTTGACAAAACCAATGTTGTTTTGTAGTACATAATCGAATATTTCATCCAGGTTAGTCGGGAATTCGCCAGCTGTAGTGGGTGGATCAGGGTTGGGAATAGGCACCTGAAACTCAGTCGGTGTCAACGGGCAGTCAAAATAACCATTCGCTGCGCCTACCTGAGAAGTTGCAAGCAAGCCGCTGGATAAAGAAATTATCTGCGCTAAAGATTTTATCGTGTCTATTTTCATATCACCCTCACTGGAATAAATAGCCGGAATGTTTCCAGAAACAACACTTCTGAAAATACTAAAAAAACCAGATATCGAGAATTATCTGCGATTGTTATCATGCTTGTGTATAGAAAGCGAAAGATTGGGTTTGTTGTCGTGGCGTACCAATAATAAACACAATGATGTAGAACAGCCTATGATCTACATCACAGGTATACAATCACCTAATCCAACCCCCTAACATCAACTGTGAAAGAACTTCATCAACATATGAAAAAAAAACAAAGCGGAATGCAAGATGACCATCTTGAAATAACAGGATGTTGTAATCCAGGATGAATCACACATCCAATGTGAACAATGCTTGATTGAGAAACAAATAATCTAAATCGAGAGTGCTGCCCTCAAGATCAACACTCTTACGATAACTGGTTTTGGATGATAGCTGGTTTAAGGAATAATCCAATCGCTGACAGCGATCACTCCGGATTCCTCGTCAGCAGACAGTTTGACGATGTAAGCGCCTTTGGATGCAAAACGCTGACCTGGACCCAGGCTGAGTCTTGGAAATGTACCGGGATTCAGTGCGTTTTCAGCCTCGTGTTCGATATATTCCATTAAGTAATCACGGGAGAAATTATCGACGATGGCGTCCAGTCCATATTGCACAAGTGTGAGTGCGTAGTAAGTGTTAAACTGCAAGCGTTTATCAGTCACTTCGATACCTCGTGAATTCATCCATGCGTGCACTCGGTATGCACGTGGATGTTGCACACTCGCCACCTCATAAGGATAACTGAACAGCATCCGTTGCTTTAGAGACGAAGGTATCGCTTGTGGCAGTGCATCAAGTGCTTTGGATGGCAAGTAGACAGTGTTTGCGAGAGTTGGATTATCCTGCAACCATTCCAGTACCTCTCGGGAATAAGCGCCCGGCCACAGTACCAGAAGATCAGGACGTTCATGTATTTCTGAGAGCTTTTTCAATTGCGATTGTAATTCAGCAATGTCGTGGAACACATAATTATCTAATTGGACATGGTTGTTGTTTTTCATTGTGTTATTGATTGCATCCGCAGGAGTCATGCCTTCTTGTTCTGCTGAATAAATCTGGGTTATCTGGATGTTCGCTTTATCAGCCTGCTGCTGGATGATCTGCTTAGCAATGACATCGGCTTCCAGACTCAACCCTCGATTAAAATACACTGAATAAGCCGACTTCTTGTCAATTTCGGGAAGCGCTGTATGAGGGAACAAGCACGGTATTTCCATGTTTTCACAAAACGTTTGCACTGGTTTCCATGCGCCTGTCACCTGACCGCTAATGATTGCAAAAACAGGTTGTTGTTGATAATACACCTGGAGCTGTTGTTGCCAGCTTTGTGGATCACCTTTTAACTCCCAGACTGCCAGATTCCAAACGCGATAAGCCTTGATAAATTCAGTACGGTAGTGCGGAGAAAAATTCGGATTTCTCAAGTCCCCCCTGGTATCTCGGTTCATCCATTCAAAAAACTTGCGCATTGTTTGCAGCATTGCCCGACGTTTGACAGAATCGATTTTATCGCTGATGACTGTTGCAAAATAGATTGTTGATTGGTCAACCCCGGGATCAGGCATCGTCGATAGTGTTTTTAGATAAGCAATCAAATTTGCCATATCCTCATCAGGCAGTTGATATTTTGGCATCAGCGGATTCAGTTGTGTGCCTGCAGAATCAATACCTTCTCTGATCGCCCTTGCCAAACTTTTATCGGTATAAGCTGGACGCATCTGTGGCATATGCATACGAGCGGTGAAGCGTTTTGGCTGATACTCCTTGAACATCTTTTTGAACAGATTGGCGCGATCAAGTGTTCTTGGGTTGAAAAGACTGGGGGCAGTAACCGGCAAAACATAATTGCCGCCTTCACTTGAACCGTAACCGCTTCTGCGGTGACAATTGACACAACTGAACTGGGTGCCACTAAAACTGATATCACCTTGAGTTGTCGCACTCACAGACTCTCCGGAGGACAATTTTCCTTCCCGGTAGAGTTGTTTGCCAAGATCCGGTCTTGATTGCGCACAACTGGTTAACAAAACAAAAAATATCATGTTGATGAGTGTCAACAATATGTGCGGCAGATGATCACTTCCTGTGAATCGGTTGCTTGCAGTTTGAGTGTTCATGTTAATGTCCTCACTGCATGGAATGGCTAACGACTTGTTGATATTCTTCAATGAGGTTTTGAGTACTAAGCAAACCCTCAAGTCTAACCCATTGACTGGAATTGGCTGCGCGTAGATAGGTATATGGCAGATGATACATTTTATTGTTGCCAGGATAATAGGCATTAAATGCGCGTTGAAGTCTGGCAATCTGATCTCTTGTTCCGGTTAATAATGTCCATTGAGCAGACGCCTTAAAACGGTTTGCATATTCTTGTAAGGTTTGGCTGGTATCCTGCTCGGGATCAATTGAAATTGACACCATTCTGTAGTTTGTGGCAATTGATTGTAATGACTGCTGGGCAGATGCAAACGTAGCACTTAACACAGGACAAATGGTTGCACATGTTGTAAACACGAATTGTAGTAAAACAGGTTGATCGTTGTTCAACAGTTCTGTTATGTGTACATTTTTCCCATGCTGGTTAACCAGTATCATCTCAGGTATGACATAGGTCTGTCTGGTTCGCGTGTAGTACTTTGGTTTGTCATTTTGCTGGTTTTGAATTGAAGAAAATTTATTTGCCGCGATGGGTTGTGTTACGCCAGCGCCCAGGACAAGCGACAATATGATCAGCACGAGTACACGGGGTCGCGTAAATAATGCTTGTCGTAGTTTGTTCATAACACTACTCTCTCACTGTGTTTAGCCGTGATGGGATGCTGCAGCATCGTTGTGAGGGTATCGATTTTTTCAATCAATATTATCACCGATGCTGCAGAGAATGACTTATCTAGTGCATTGACCAGATTGAAGTGTCATGGTGGGTTGGATCAAACTGATATACTCTCAAACGCCTTGATGGCTCAAAATTATATGTGACGTGCACGTTGTGCTCACCTAGTTTTACATTTTTCTTGAGTGTATGTCGCTTCGTTAACATGCCGTGACCTTTCCGTGGTCTCTTCGCTGGCGAAACAGAAATAAGTCCTGAAACGATTTCATTATTGCTGTTCGTGGCGATTGGAGCACCGGCCATTCCCCACCAGTGAACTCGCCCAAAAGTAAAGAGTGGTCCAGAACCACCAATGGCCATGGTTGATTGAAAGGTATTTTCCCAGCCACGTGCGCCACCGAAGTCAACAGCTCGATAATGATGCTGGAAATAATCACCATTGATCAGATGTACTTTTAATTGAAATGGACGAATCGTCCAGCCTGGTATTTCTGCCTGGTTATCAGGATAGCTCCAATCTGGATTTTTATCCTCTTTTCCTGGGCCAAGATTCGTCATCCTGCCGTAGATGGTATTGTTGACATAGAACAGTGTGACGGTACTGTCTGGATCAATCTCGATGCCATCAGGCAAAGCAGTACGATCTTTCCACTGGAAAAAAGCACGCTCTGCTTCCCTATACTGTTTTCTGAGTTTGTGATTGTTTTTACCTTTACTCTTGTTCAAGGCACGCATTTTTCTGAATGCACGCCACATACGTTTAGCAGGAGAAAGGTCGCCAATGTTGCTAATAGCGGCAAATTTAGCTGCCTTGTTCGCCTGTGGATTTTCACCAAACACATCAATTTCCCATTGAGGCACAGATTTATTTGCTATCTTTTTGATACAGTTTTCCAATGCCTGAACTCTGGGTGGATGCTGACGCCAGCCCCAATGGTATGTCAGGTTGTAATACATACCTTTGGACATTTTCATCACAAATTTTGTCCGGGTACCGTCTTCCATTGGGAAAAAGGTTTGATCCATAGCCACATGTGGTAATCGAATTGGCAGATTGTTTGGTGTTGGATGTGATGGGTGCTGAAAATACATCACGAATGGAGAAAAATCCTCATGACCATTGTTTAATGTGTCAATCGTGTAAGTGATTGTCCACGGTACATCCCAAACTGCAGATGGATCAACACAGCTGGTATCTGATTCAATATGGCTTCCATACCAGATTTGATGGATGTTGACATTACCACCAATTACTTTACCATCGGAATCAAGGATCGGTTCGACCTTTTTTGCTTTCAGCGGACCATTATAGTGTAACAACGGAAATCCACTATAAACCCGATTGGCAACTGGATTGCCTTCCAGAATGTTGATTGCGAATTGTAATAACTTGTTATCCAGGTGGATTCGTTTACGATCTTTGTGTTTTCGCTTGCGTTTATTTTTATCCTCATCTTCATCGTCGTCATCATCATTGTTCTCTGCATTCAGCTGTGCAGTCAATGTTTTGAGAATTGATGCCAAATCATCAGTAGGTGAAGTTTTATCAATTGTTGTCACCACTGGATCATCGTGAAGATTATATGGATTTGTCGGCGTGGACGGTAAGGTATTCGGCATTTCATTACCAAGATGGTCACGAATGTTTTCAAACACTGTTTCAAGGTGGTTGCTGCCAGGTGGGTTTGCAAATGGATCCTGTGCTGGAAACTGTCCTTCTCGTGTAATCACAGTGGTTGTGTTGCCATCATCCGACAATAACTGTTGTGATGGCCCATGAAATGGTTGAGGGCCAGGGTGACCAATTGGATGGGAGGCATTGGCTGTCGTTATGCCAATCGCCATGAGTAATGAAGACAGTGTCTTTACTGTCACTAATCTGTTTCGGTATTTCATAATTTGTTCTCCGGTTACAATGTCTGTTAACAAGACACTGTTTAACTCACACGGTTATGGTGTCTTCTGGTACTGGTCGTCAAACGGGCTGGTCCCGCAACAACAGGTGTTGTTCCATTATTTCCACGACCATTTTTTAGCCAGGATAGTCTTTCCACGACAAACTCAGGATTTGAATCAGCACCAAACGCACCCCATACGCCAACTCCGCCATTTCCATAGTGAACAATACGGATTGGGTGATTGTTCGCGTGGCGACCATGACTGAATAAACGTTTGCTAATGGCAGATACATTATTTTTTGATGTTGTCAAAAAGTGCCAGCCAGCGCGATCAGCGCCGTATTGCTCTGCATGTGCCTTTAATTTTTTCGGAGTATCATGCAGTGGATCGGTACTGATAGAACACATAAAGACATCACGTCCAAGTTGTTTACCAAGCCGATCTGCGATCGCTGCAAGATATTTTGTTACCTGGAATTGCTGATGTCCTGCAATGGACATAAAATTAACCATAACAACCTTGTTATCAATCAAATCGTCAAATAACCGAAAAGTCTCTCCGGTATGACTGTACATGACATGATTAGGGAAATAATTCCCCCCGCGTGCCTGTGTTGGCGGTGGAAGAATTTTACCGTTACGAACACGCACAATGGTTTGTGAACCATCCGTTCGGTATTTAGCATAACTTGGCTTTTTGTTCCCCAGCGCAAGGGTTGGAATCGCTAGCCCGGCTATACCCATCTGGGTTAGAAATTTTCGTCTTAAACTCATCTTAATCACCTTTAAATTTGATATTTTCGGTTCATGTCTTGTTTAATCGCCCTCGCCCGGACCAACCATATCCCAGCGAATCATCATCGCGTGATCTTCGTGGACAACGTTATGGCAGTGCATGACATGTTTTCCAAGGAAATCTCTCCAGCGACCGTAAAATTTGACTTCATCATTTGGGCCTAACCGGATCACATCTTTTCTGGAATTCAGCACAGAATTTTTTGCAACTGGTTTGCCATTAAACTCAATAATCTGGAATTCCTCGAAATGAGTGTGAATCGGATGAGACCAGGTGTTGCCAGCATTTCGCCATGTCCAGATCTCAGCTGTTCCTGTTTCAATAGCGGCATCAACTCTGTTTGGATCCATTAATTTGCCATTCACAGTCCATAAACCATTGTCATAGTCGAAAACAAACAAGCGTTCACGCCGTACCTCATCGAAATTGATGTCCGGTAATTCACGCATAAAATCTGGGATGCGACTGTGGTCTTTACCCGTTCTTGCAACAACATCAAAACGCATGATCAGATTGCCTTCATCAACTTGCCGACCTGTTGGTCCAGCACCGTCATCACGCATTTCCATGCGATTCACCAGGTAGATTGATTGACCAGGCTTAAATTTTGAAAAATCGACGATAATATCGTGTCGCTGGGCAACACCAAGGCGTATACTTTCTCTGTGTAATGGTTCCGGAAGTAGATTTCCATCGTTGGAAATGACATAGAAATCAACTTCCCTGCCATTCG
>DRLZ01000146.1 GCA_011322755.1 Crenotrichaceae bacterium | reverse complement strand
CGTATTGGCGTGGCGCTGGCTGATTTATATCCAGACCTCACACTAACCGGCCGGCTTGGTACCAATACCAACTCGTTATCGCAATTTTTTTCTCTCGACAATCTGATTGCCAGTATTGCTGGAGAGCTGGCGACTACATTGTTTCAAGGCGGGCGCTTACGTGCTGAGGTTGCCGCAGCCAAGGCACGCTTGCAGGCGCAGGCGGCGCGTTACAGCCAGCTGGTATTGACAGCTGTGCGCGAAGTTGAAGACGCGTTGGTCAGTAATCGTTTGCTTGACAAACGAATTCAGCAAATTCAGCAACAACTCAGCGAAGCCAGAAAAGCTGAAACGCTGGCAAGACAACGTTATGGTCGTGGTATTGACAGTTTGCTGGTGGTGCTGGAAACACAGCGTCGCCGGCAGGCAGCAGAAGACTTGTTTCTACAAATTGAACAGCAGCGCTGGGATGCCAGAATCAATCTGCATTTGGCGCTTGGTGGTCAGTGGTTAACTGACAATAATTAGCAAATCAAACTGGTTCAACAATGAAAAAACGCCTCCAACGTCTGAGTCGAATCTACCACTGGCTACTGCAACCATTGCTGGTTCTGGTGATTTTACTGATTGGTTATTTTGGCGCAAAAGGCCTCACCCTGTTCAAGCAAGAGCCGGTACAGAACAATGCGGTCAGTTATGCGCCACTGGTCAAGACAGTGAAAACAACGATTGAAAACAGAACCATGGTTATCCGTGGTAATGGCGCTATTGAAGCGCGCACCCGCATTAACATCGTCCCGCAGGTTGGTGGCAGGATTGTGCGCATTCATCCACAATTACGCGCTGGCGGGTATTTCAAGGCCAATGAAGTGTTGCTGGAAATTGAACCAATCGATTATCAGCTTGCCGTTACCAATGCTGAAAGTGAGGTGGCCAGCGCACAACGCGCATTGCAGCTTGAAATTGCCGAGTCTGAGGCAGCAGTAGAAGAGTGGAATGCCTTACACGCGTCAGAGCCGGTTCCAGTTTTGGTCAGCCGCGAGCCACAGATCGCTGAAACCCGCGCCAGCCTGAAAGCTGCCAAAGCAATGCTGCAACAAGCCCGGCTGAATCTAAAGCGTACCCGAATCAGCATGCCGTTTGCTGGTCGAGTCGTCGAGGCCAGTATTGATGTTGGTGAAGTCGTCAATGCAAATCAACCCGTCGGTATGGTGTATAGCAGAGAACTGTTGGAAATCCCGGTGCCGATTGAAGTTGATCAGCTGGTCTGGCTGGAACTTGAAGCAAACACTAATAACCACAGTCTAAAAGAGCATCAGGTTGATATTCTGATTCAGCTTGCGGGCAAACAGTATCGATTAAACGGCCGGATTTCCCGGGTGGAAAGTGAGTTGGATGCTGTTTCCCGACTGGCGCGTGTTGTCGTTTCCCTGAAAGCTGACGATATTCCGCGGGCTTTGCGTGATGAAGTCATTCCCGGATTATTTGTTGACGTGGAGTTGAGTGCGAAGCAGATCGACAATATTACTGTATTGCCTCATCGTGTTTTGCATGAAGGAGGTGTTATCTGGATTATTAAGGAGGGAAAACTGGCATTTTATAAACCAGAGATGATTGATCAGTCAGCAAGTGACATCTGGATTAAAGGGATGCCGGAACATACCGAAGTGATTACCAGCGCGCTGGATGTGATTACTGAGGGCATGCAAGTGCGCACCATGGAGCAGCAATGAGCCAGTCTGTTGAGGCGAATTCATCCGCAACAAGACGTGGTTTGCTGGCCTGGTTTGTCGGTAATCATATCGCTGCCAATTTATTGATGTTGCTGTTAATGCTGGGCGGCATGGTGGCAATCAACAACAGCACCATCGAGATTTTTCCTGAAATTGACCCACATACCATTACCATCAGCGTTCCCTACCCGGGTTCTACGCCGGAAGAGGTGGAAGAAAGCATCAACAGGCGTATTGAAGAAGCAGTGACAGGTATTGAAGGCGTTGACAAAATCCGTTCCACAGCGGCTGAAGGCGCTGGTACAGTGATCGTCGAGCTGAGCAACGATGCGGATGACCGCGAGGTGCTGGATGATGTTAAATCCGCCGTGGAGCAAATCCAGAATTTTCCGCCTGAAGATGCTGAAGATCCTGAAATTGTCGATACCGATGTGATCACCCGTGTGATTACCATTGCCTTGTACGGCAATGCCTCAGAGCGCACCTTGCGCGAACTGGCTTACCGCATACGCGATGACGTGACTTCGCTGGATGATATTTCAATTGCCAAGGTAGTCGGCGTACGTGACTACGAGATCGGCGTCGAAGTCAGCGAGCAGGCACTGCGCAAGTATAACCTTAGTTTTGCAAAAGTTGCCGAGGCAGTACGCAATTTCTCCCTCAAGCTGCCGGGCGGCACAATTCGTAGCCATGATCAGGAAATCCTGCTGCGCTCTGATGGGCAAGCCTACCACAGCGCGGATTTTGCCGCGATTGCAGTTGCAACCAATCCGGATGGTACTGTGTTGCGACTGGGTGATATTGGCACCATTAATGATGGCTTTGAGGCAGTTGATCAATCCAGTCTGTTTAACGGGAAACCGGCAGCATATATCAATGTCTCGCGGGTTGGTAATCAGAAAGTCCTCGAGATAGAAGAAAGCATCCGCGATTATGTGCAAACACTCTCATTGCCAGCCGGTTTACAGGTAACAATCTGGTCAAACCGTGCCGAATATTTACGCGGCCGGACTGATTTACTGGTGCGCAACGGCTTGATGGGACTGACCCTGGTGTTCGCAGTTCTGCTGTTATTCCTCGAATTGCGCTTGGCGTTCTGGACGACAATGGGTATCCCGATTTCCTTTCTCGGTGCGTTTCTGATTATCTACAGCGTCGGTGGCACCATCAATATGATCAGTCTGTTTGCTTTCATTCTGGTGCTGGGGATTGTGGTTGATGACGCGATTATCGTCGGAGAAAGTATTTACAACAAGCGCGAGCAAGGACTAGAGCCGCTTGATGCTGCGATTGAAGGACTGCATGAAGTCATCAATCCTGTCAGCGTCGGTATTTTAACCACTGTGCTGGCATTTGCGCCATTGCTGTATACCAGAGGTGATCTGGGCCAGATTTTATGGATTATTCCAGTGGTGGTGATTAGCGTGTTACTCATGTCGCTGCTGGAAGCCTGCTTAATCCTGCCGGCTCATCTTGCTTATCCAAAACGCAAAGTTGTGGCCGGTGCGATTCCGTGGTTGCAGGAGACCTTACGCAATCTGCTGCAACGCCTGATTGACTCGGTATACACCCCAGTCCTCAAGTTCAGCATTCGTCAGCCGTGGATTGTTGTTGCCAGCGTGATTGCGGCGATGATGTTGATTATTGCGGTCATTCAGGGTGGACATCTGAAAGTGGTATTTTTTCCTCCGATTGACGCGGACACCATTTCAGCAAAAGTTCGAATGCCCAGTGGTACTCCGGCAACTGAAACCCGGGCGGTGATTGAACGCATGCTCGACAGTATCGAACAGGTACGCGAGGATTATGATCAGCGTCTGGCTGGTGAGCAGTCCATTATCCGCAATATTTCCGCCAGTGTTGGTTCAGCGCCTTTTGCAGGGCGTAGCGGACCGGGCGCGAAAAGTGATTCATCCAAGGGATCGCATTTTGGCGAGGTCAAGATTGAATTATTGCGCGGCGAGGATCGACCGTTCAAAGCATCGCGTATCGAAGCCGACTGGCGCGAACAAATCGGTGAAATACCGGGCGCAGAAATCACTTTTAAAAGCTCGATCATGTCAGCTGGCGACGACATCAACATTGAGCTTGCACACGCTGACTTTGAGCAACTGCTGAAAAGTGCCGAGCGGGTTAAAGCCGTATTGCACAGCTATGCAGGTGTTTCCGAAATCAAGGACAGTTTTGAAGCTGGCAAGCCGGAACTGCAATTGTCAATTAAACCGTCCGGACTGGCGGCTGGCTTAACCCTGAGAGATCTGGCGCGTCAGGTCAGGCAGGCATATTACGGGGAAGAAGCCCAGCGCGTACAACGTGGCCGTGATGACATTAAAGTGCTGGTGCGCTACTCAGAAAGTGAACGACGCAGTCTTGCCAGCATCCATAACATGCGTATTCGCTTGCAATCAGGTCAGGAAGTGCCGTTTCATACAGTTGCTGACATTAAGGAAGGGCGTGGCTACGCCACCATCAATCGCGCAGACCGGCGCCAGATAGTCACAGTCAGCGCCAAGGTCGACAAAGACATCGCTAATGCCAATGAAATCAATGCCAGATTACGTGACAAGGTGTTACCAGATCTGCAAAGCGATATCCCCGGTCTGTTCTATTCGTTCGAGGGCAAGGAAAAAGAGCGCATGGAAAGCGTCAACAGCCTCATACAAGGCTTGTCGATTGCCATGATTGCGATTTTCTCTGTGCTTGCCGTGCAGTTGCGCAGCTACACCCAGCCACTGATTATCATGTCGGTCATCCCGGTAGGCTTTATCGGCGCGGCCATAGGTCACATGCTGCTCGGCTATCCAATCAGCTTCTTTTCCATGTTCGGACTGGTTGCGCTATCCGGTGTTGTGGTCAACGATTCGCTGATTCTGATTGATATGACTAACCGCCTGCTTGCTGAAGGTATGCCAGTCGAACCAGCGATCATCGCCGCCGGACGGCGGCGTTTCCGGCCAATCATGTTTACCACCCTCACCACATGCGCCGGACTCGGTCCGATCATTAGCGAAAAAAGCCTGCAAGCCCAGTTTTTGATTCCAATGGCGATTAGTCTTGCTTTCGGTGTCGCGTTTGCGACCCTGATTACCCTGATTGTTGTACCTGCTTTAGTCAAGATTCGCTCTCAGTTTGAAGGATTGATTGATAGGGGTGTAGCTAACCAGAAACAAGAGATTCTGGATGGCACTCTCAAATAAACATCGCGCGTATTTTTTACAGAGAGTTATATTTGAATTGTATTTTATATAATAAGTAAACAAGTTCGTTCAAAATAGCCACAAAAATACTGAGCTAGCGAGTATAAGCATTTTGTTAGATTTATCGAACCGAAAAATGTGTTGAGTCATCAGTTGGAATGCTTTTGTTCTAGTTGCATTCTCACCAGATGGCACTCTGATTATAGTAATAAAAAACATATCTTGATTACTAGTTGTGTTATTGAGTAAATAACAGACAGGGCGTAGAAACTGCAGCATCTATGCTATACACGAGGATTTTGAGCGCCGCCCAACGAAGTAATCGGATGCGCAACAGGTTACTAGAGATTTCCTGGATCTAGTCATAATTACCATCTATATTGATGGTGTAAAGATCATCAGTCGAATAGGGGTTGGGGTCAGTTGTAATGTTTAACTCCAAAAAATCAACAAAACCTCATGTTTCTATAAATGAAGATAGAATCATGCTGGTGATGATAAGATAACAGATGGTGCCGAGGAGAGGACTTGAACCTCCACGGGGTTACCCCCACTAGCACCTGAAGCTAGCGTGTCTACCAATTTCACCACCTCGG
>DRLZ01000145.1 GCA_011322755.1 Crenotrichaceae bacterium | reverse complement strand
GTAATGTATAGTTTCCGCTTCTTAATTCAAGTGCTGGATTTGTCACTGTTATTTGTTATTAAGGGAATAGCCTGTAAATTTATCGCATCCAGGCAGTGGCGAACCGCAGTGATTCTATCATAGAATATTGCCACTATATATATTGTATGTAATGAAAAAATTTAAATTTAATAGATCACAACCGGGAATGTCTTGCAGTATGGGCGCACAGAGCACTGTACTCAATCTTTCGATGAGTTGTTACAAGAATGGATAAATATTGATGATATGAACTATTTTACTTTCAAAGGTAGAAAATACTGCCGTTATTCTTGCCTTTTTTTTACGATGATTACCTTTTTCAACAGTGCTTATTGCAATAGTGCAGACATTTCTCAGGCAATCCAGCTTGATGCCAAGCGAACTAGGCTTGCTAAGCACTCGCAGAGCCAGATTGACAAAATGGACGATCAACAACACCGTCTGGCTCAACAATATCGTCAGATGCTGAAGGAAATAGATAACCTGGGGAAATATAATGACTACCTGCAAAATGTTGTTGATTCGCAGCAACAAGAAACCATTTCATTGCATCAGCAAATTCAGGATCTGGAAGAAACCCAGCATGAAATTGTGCCGTTAATGCTCTCGATGATGTATATGTTAAAGCAATTTGTTGCTGCAGATATTCCATTTCTGGCTGATGAGCGTGATGCCCGATTAAAAAAGCTTGACTCAACAATGGCAAGAGCTGATGTGGCTGTATCCGAGAAATTTCGAAGAATACTCGAAGCCTATCAAATTGAAAACGATTATGGATACACGATAGAAGCTTATCGCGGCGTTTTAGAGATAAATGGTCAAACAAATCCGGTTGATTTTTTCCGGCTGGGTCGGGTTGCGATGTTTTATCAAACACTAGACGGGAAGAAAACAGGAGTCTGGAATCAAGGTGCAACCCAATGGGAATCTTTATCTGATAGTTATCAGCGCTCTATTCGGCAGGGATTAAGAATGGCACGTAAAGAAACTGCACCCGATATGTTGGTGTTGCCTATTCCGACAGCCGAGTCAGTCCAATGATCAATTGGACACAATACCTTTCTCGGTTTCACGCTGCTATTCACTCAGGGTGTTCAATCGTCGTCTTTGTCATATTACTTTTGTTGTCTACCTCTGTTTATTCTGAACACACTCAAATTGATCATTTGCTGAATGAAGTGCAAGAAGTATTAAAAGGGGAGAAGAAACTTCATCTTCAGCGTGAGGCGCGATTCAAATCCAATCGGGATCAACAACAACAGTTGTTTAATGAAGCAAAATCTCAACTTGCTACGCAGCAAAAATTAAGTGCGACGCTACAGTCAGCATTTGATGTGAATGAAAAAAAAATAACTGAACTACAAGCTGTTCTCGAGGAGCGTCAAGGTGAGATGGGTGAAGTGTTTGGAATGGTGCGGCAGGTTGCGGCTGATTTGAAAAGTGATCTCGAAAGCTCAATCATATCAGCGCAATATCCTGGGCGTGCTGCCAATCTTCAGCAATTCGCATCCGGTGAAAAAGTCATTACTGCTCAGGAGTTAAGAGAGCTTTGGTTCCTGCTTCAGCAGGAAATGACTGAATCTGGCAAAGTGATTCGTTTTAAACGTGATGTATTATCTGGCTCAGCATTGTCCAGTCAAGCCGAGGTAATTCGTGTTGGAACATTTAACCTACTTAGCAAAGATGGGCGATATTTACAATATCTTCCTGAAGATCAACAGGTTATTGACTATCCAAAACAGCCTGCTTCTCGCTTTCTGGGGATTGCAAGTGATTTTGTAGAGTCTAGACAGGCGATCGCAGATCTGGCAGTTGATCCCACCCGTGGTGGCATCTTAAATATGTTAATGAAAACCCCCGATCAGATTGATCGATTGCTACAAGGTGGGGTTGTCGGCTATGTCATTATTGTCCTGGGGTTGATTGGGCTTGGATTGGTGATTTACAGGCTTGTTATCCTTTATCAGATTTCTGTGCGTACAAAATGGCAGTTAGCCCACATTAATGAGCCCAAGGATAATAATCCTTTGGGACGTGTATTGATTACAGCACAGCAGGATAAACAAGTTGATACCGAGGCGATGGAGTTAATCGTTGAGGAAGCAGTGACTAAAGAAGTGCCGCATATTGAGCGAGCCCAGTCTTTTATTAAATTACTTGCCAGTGTCGCACCGTTGTTAGGGTTGTTTGGTACGGTAACTGGTATGATCGAAACTTTTCAGGCGATCAGTTTATATGGGACAGGTGATCCAAAGTTAATGGCAGGTGGTATTTCACAGGCTCTGATTACGACACAACTGGGGTTGATGGTAGCAATTCCTCTATTATTCCTGCATAGTTTGGTCGCGAGTCGCAGTAAACACATTATTCAGATTCTTGATGAACAAAGTGCCGGTTTGATTGTTGAGAATCTTGAAGGAAATCAGCAATGATGGCTCAAATTGAAGCCATCAAAGCCTTCATGGAGACCGGAGGATTTGTGTTATGGGTGATTTTTTATCTCAGTATTGCTCTCTGGCTATTGTTGGTTGAACGCATGTTATTTTTTTACTTTTCGCTACCGAAGTTACGTCAGCGCTGGTTAGCTCAATGGACTCAGCGAGACGATCAGATTAGCCTGCATGCACGGATGTTTCGTCAGAAACTACTCTCGGAAGCCAATCTTGAGCTGGGTTTTTCTGCACCACTGATTCGTATATTAATTGTAATAGCGCCCTTGCTTGGGTTGCTTGGCACTGTAACCGGAATGATTACGGTTTTTGATGTGATGGCGATTGAAGGCTCAGGCAACGCCCGGGCGATGGCGTCTGGTGTGTCGCGCGCAACAATTCCAACAATGGCAGGAATGGTGGTAGCAATAACAGGGTTGTTTCTGGAAAAACGCTACAGAAACAAATACAGCGACGAACTCCATTATTTATCACGGCACATGCGATTAAAGGCAACATCCAATGCGTCGTAAACACAGACATACAGGTCAGGATGAGTCATCAGAGATTGATATGACACCGATGCTTGATATTGTATTCATCATGCTGATATTTTTTATCGTTACAGCATCCTTTATCAAAGAGTCCGGAATCGAAGTGAATCGCCCAAGTGCAGCGACAGGTGAACCGAGTGAAACCGCACATATTGTCGTTTCAATTAAAAGTGACGGGGAAATCTGGATTGATAAGCGCCCGGTTGATGTTAGGGCTGTACGCGCCAATGTCTTGCGTTTGCATGTTGAAAACCCTCTAGGTTCGGTAATCATTGCTGCAGACAGAGATACAAAAACTCATGTTTTGGTTTCGGTGTTAGATCAAATCAGACAAGCAGGCATTCCGAATCCAGTGATTGCAACTGAAACAGAAAGTCGCTGATTCTATCTAACTTGTCAGTATCGATGTGCATGAAGATCTCTACACGAATCATAATACGGCTCGTCGGTTTCTGTGAATCACGTTGAAGCTGGAATTTAAATGAAAGTGAAAAGGCAGGTAAACCTTGTTCCATTCATGTCGAATCCTGGTGGTCGCTGGGCTGGGGCGTTAATAGCGGCGTTATTGCTTTCGATTCTATTGTTCTGGTTTATGCAATGGATGGTCATGAACAATAATAATGGATTGCAGCAAACATCCAATATTAAACAAGTTGATTTTATTCGTATTCAAAAAGATACAACAATTAACAAAAAACAGCGTCTTTTGAAACCAAAACCTCAACCAGAACCACCCCCGCAGCCAGATGTGGTTCAACCTCAGCC
>DRLZ01000144.1 GCA_011322755.1 Crenotrichaceae bacterium | reverse complement strand
CAGAGACACTAGATGCGGTATTACAGAAATTCCGCGATGCCGGCGCAATTATTGAAACAGGTGAGGACTGGATTGAACTTGATATGCGTGGTAGAACACTCAAATCTGTCGACATCACGACTGATCCCCATCCAGGGTTTCCAACGGATATGCAGGCACAATTTATGGCAATGAACGCCTGTGCTCAAGGCATTGGTGTGGTTGTTGAAACCATTTTTGAAAACCGTATGATGCACGTAGCTGAGCTGATGAGAATGGGTGCAAATATTCGCCTTGAAGGCAATACAGCCATTGTTGCTGGCATGCCTGAATTATACGGCGCCCCCGTGATGGCAACAGACCTGCGAGCCTCTGCGAGTTTGATTCTCGCCGGTTTGGCAGCTAAAGGACAAACAACAGTAGATCGTATTTATCATACAGATCGTGGCTACGAGAAGATTGAGATTCGTTTACAAAAACTGGGTGCTCAAATTGAAAGGGTGAATGGCTAATGGCGCAAGAAACTCTCACCATCGCGCTTTCCAAAGGCCGTATTTTTAAAGAAACCCTGCCACTGCTGAAGGCGGCCGGAATAGAGCCTGTTGACGATCCGGAAACTAGCCGCAAACTTATCCTTGATACCACACGTGATGATGTCAAAATTGTGATTATCCGCGCTACAGATGTTCCCACCTATGTTCAATACGGAGCAGCTGACTTGGGTGTTACTGGAAAAGATGTGTTAATGGAGCATGGTGGTGAAGGCCTTTATGAGTTACTTGATTTGCATATAGCCATGTGTAAATTAATGGTTGCAGGGTTTGCCGATAAGCCACTTCCTACCGGTACTATCCATGTTGCTACCAAGTTTGTTAACTGCGCGCGCCAGTATTTTTCTTCGCAGGGACGGCAAGTTGAAATCATAAAGCTGTATGGTTCTATGGAGCTTGCACCTATTGTTGGGTTGGCAGACTGCATAGTCGATGTTGTTGATACCGGTAGTACACTCAAAGCAAATGGCTTAGTACCCCTTGAACATATGTTTGATGTCAGTTCACGCATGGTGGTTAATAAAGCCAGCATGAAAACACGAAATGTGGCTATCAAAGCAATGTTGAAGCAGATTGAATCAGCCGTAAAGCAGAAATAGAGAGGGATGAGTAAAGTGAACGTTATGGATACAACAGACAACTTGCGGATAGCACATACTGAAGAGGTTGCGAACCCGGTGGATCTGTATAGGGAACTTCCTATTAACAGCACAGCTATGGAAACGGTGAGAACTACTCGTCAAATTATCCATGATATTTTACAGGGTGATGATGATCGTATTCTTGTCGTTGTAGGCCCTTGCTCCATTCATGACCCGAAAGCTGCTTTAGAATATGCAGAACGGTTGTCTGTTTTACGTGATGAACTATCAAACGAGCTTGTTATCGTGATGCGTGTTTATTTCGAAAAACCCCGTACCCGTATTGGTTGGAAAGGCTTAATCAATGATCCCGATTTAACGGGTGAGTTTAATATCAACAAAGGGTTGCGAAAGGCACGTAAGCTCCTGTTGTCACTAGCAAGTCAGGGGATGCCTGCGGCCACAGAATATCTGGATCTAATCAGTCCCCAGTATATTTCTGATTTGATTAGCTGGGCTGCTATTGGCGCACGTACCACAGAAAGTCAGGGACATCGTGAACTGGCATCGGGTGTTTCTTGCCCCATTGGCTTTAAAAATGGCACGAATGGTAATCTTAATATTGCGATTGATGCCATCGCCGCAGCAAATCGTCCACACCGGTTCTTATCGGTCAACAAACTGGGACATTCTGCTATCTTTACGACAACAGGGAATAATGATTGCCATATTATTTTGCGTGGCGGTAAAAAACCCAATTATGATGAGAAAAGTGTAAGCCGTGCTATTGAGCGGTTAAATAAAGCCAGCTTGCCCCCTCATCTAATGGTCGATATGAGCCATGCTAATAGTGAAAAAGACTTCCGCAAACAACCAAAAGTAGTCGCTGATGTGGCAAAACAGATTGCTTCAGGGAGTCGTTCAATCTGTGGTGTAATGATTGAGAGCCACCTGGTTGAAGGTCGCCAAAATGGTGAAAAAAAATCCTTATCGGAACTAAGGTATGGTCAAAGCATTACCGATGCCTGTATAGGTTGGGATGATACAAATCTGGTATTAAGAGAACTGGCAGAAGCAGTAAAGTTGCGTAGAGCAGGTGATAAGTCATGATCCAAAATAAAAGCTTAGATAAAAAAAATCCTGAATTTTGGTCACAACTTGATACGCTTTTAGCATGGGAAAGTGTATCAGACCATGCCGTGTTAGATACCGTTAACAGCATCATTGCTGATATTCGTAACCGGGGAGATGAAGCACTCATTGAGTATACAAATCGTTTTGACCGGATGGCAATCTCTTCACCATTGGAACTGGAAATTGATAAACACACTCTGGCTGAATCTTTAGATAAAATATCTGCTACACAGCGGCAAGCGCTAGAGTCCGCAGCCAGTCGTATAAAAAGTTATGCGGATCACCAAAAAATTAAATCCTGGAGCTATACAGAAGCCGATGGTACGTTGTTGGGACAACAAGTTACGGCACTCGATAAAGTGGGCTTGTATGTACCTGGCGGTAAAGCGGCTTATCCCT
>DRLZ01000143.1 GCA_011322755.1 Crenotrichaceae bacterium | reverse complement strand
TGTCAGCTGCTGACGCACTTCGCAGTTGTCAATGATATCAGTCAAGGGTAGAACAGTGAATAGTCATAGTCTTCTAGGAAATATGCTCAATAGCATTCAACGCGGTTTTGTAGGGATCATGCGAGCCTGGACGATTCCTATTGTCTTATTATTGAGCTTTGCTTCAGGCTACACCACATTTTTTGGAATGAAGCAGTTTATTACAGACTGGATTGCGTTAATCATTACAATCGCTGTTCAGTCAATCATCGTCATTGCTTCATATGAACTCGCAGGAAGTCGTTGGAAAGCTAATCGGGTACGGTTTTTATTCTTGTTGCTTTCGTTGTTAGTTGCAGTCAGCGTTTCGGTTTCATTCTCATATTTCAAGTTCTATCAAATATCAGAAACCGAATCCATACAAGGCGAGCAAATTACGAATTTAAAAAAGGATATTGGTACATACCTGGTTAGTATTCTGGATATGAAAAGTGGAATATTAAGCACTCAGAAAGAGAAGACGAAAGCTGCGGGTGCTGAGGCGAGAAGTGCTTACCTTGGGCAACACCCAACTCAGGTAAACAAGTTTCGCAATCAAGTGGGTGACGGGCCTTTCTACCGACAGTTCAATAAAGTCTATAAAGAAGAACAACAACAGCTAGAGAAACTGGAAAACAGTTTTTCTGGACTTAGCCAGGAAATAAGAACCTTAAGAACATCAGTTAACCAGCTTGAAACACCACTACAGCCAGCGGCGTACCAGAAAATAGTGAGCGAGTTCCAGGCAGTTCAGTCATCATTTGATCGCATCGCCAGTGATTATGGCGCCAATGTGCCTCTGGCACCAACCATGTTGCCTTATTCCCGTTTCAGCCAATCGGTCAAGCCATCGTTTTCTATGTGGGACAAATTTGCCTGGTTTCCATTTTTCTGCGCACTCATGGTCGATTTTTTCACCATTATTTTGTCGTATCGTCTTGAATATACCGCGCCAGCCCCTTTGTCGAGAGATGAAGAGGATATGGTTTATCGCTGTTTACGACAATTTCCGGATATCCGGGTGAATCATCGTGATGAACTTGAGCTGGTGATTTCAAAATCACAACTGGAACGCTCCCGCCGGGTGTCTGATTGGTCGAGAATATTTGCCACGGCATTTCTTTTGAAACGTGGTTATTTGCGTAAAGTGGATGATAACAAGGTTGAATTTTCATCAGATTTGTATCCTCTTGTTGCCAGTCGATTAGGGCGGGCAGAAAGAGAGATGACAAAACCTAATGTGGATGCACCAGCTGTTAATACACCTGAACAGGGACGATTAGAGCGTAAGGCAATGGTTTATGGAAAGTGAATCTGTTCTGGATACTTATTTTGAAACCAGCTGGGATCCGGGGTTTGAAGCAAATCGCTGGATTGTTGTTTCACGTGTCGGGCCGATGCTCTGGGTTTATCAGCGTCCAGATTTGTTTAAAAAACGTTTTTACCAAACAATGCATCATATCCCGGTCACTGATTGGGATTTGAAGTGGGATTTTCAATTACTGAACGGTCTTTGTGTTGGTTCTGTGAATCTGGATATTCGAATTCAACCCACTGTTGAGTATGCACGCCAGCATCTACAAGCACTTCCTGATTTATCTGTACATGTGCAAAGCAGTATGGAAAAACTCTTAAAAGAGTCTGTGCAGGCTGAGCTTGAGAACATTGAAAAAGGTCGATGGCTGAATAAAGGTCTGGAATCAATAGAGGTTGAAATTGTTGATTTAGTCAATGAATTATTGGTCATTCATGAGGTACAGTGCCGTAGTCGTTGTCAAATACAAGCGAATTTTAAACAACTGTCATCAGAACAATTACAGGAATTGTCCGGGCATTTTCAACGGCATGCAGTGTATCTGGATTTATTGAAAGTAAATAATCAGTTGCAAGCGCATCACGCTGATCAGCAGTATCAACTGGAACAACTGAATCACCAGCAAAAATTGCAACACAAACAAGGAGAAATCGAACAACTCAAGGCTGCTGAAGAGTTACGTTTGCAACACGATAGGGATTTAACAAAAGCACTTATTGCTGAATTGGCAGAGGAAGAACGCAGACATACCATTAAACGAAAAAGTCATGGCAGACAGCGAGAGGACGACGTTAAGCATGAGATGACATTGAAGGAAATGGAAACAGACGCACTACAGCGTGACCAGGAGTTACGTTTGAAAGCAGCCAAGCAAAAAGAACTATTACTACAAAGAGAAGTGGAATTATTAAAACTGGAAGAGCAAAAACGGAAATTACAAGAAGCACTTGATGCTTATGATGCGCTTGACTAGTACAACTAGGAAGATCTTACGATCTTGTATCTTGAAAAACAGCCTGTGTTGCACTTTATAATTACTAAGCGTCCACGTTGACAAGACAAGCGTCTCATCTGCTGCCTAAACATGCCCGCATACTTCGGTCTACAATTTTCACTCATCGTAAAGTGAAATTTTCGTCAACACCCGGTCTCGGCAATGGTCTGACCCGAATGTTTTTTGTTAGCCTGGCTCTGGTTATTGCAATCGGACTGAGTTTCATCATCCACACTGAACGTCAGTTTGCGATCAAGCAAATGCATGCACATGCTGCGCTGGTATTTACAATTATTGAGGAACTCATTACGCTTCATGAGAATGCAACGAATACATTCCTGCATGATGACATTTTAAAATGGACTTCACCATTAAACCAGCTTGCACAACATTACCATCTCTCGATTCGGATGAGTAGAGCCGATGACCGCAATCAACTTCTCTACGTATTTCCACAAGATCAAGTTGATTCTCAGGTAAAACAAAACCATTTGGTGTGGATTCATCGTTTATTATCTGTAGAACCGTTCGTTATTGATAAGTCATTCTCACGCAAATCATTATTGCCTGTGCAGGTGGAGATCCAGGTTCATCCATACCTGGATCTTGTTGAAGTCAAACAAAGACTGTTTGCTTTTCTAGCAATGATGGCCTTGCTGGCAATATTAGTCTATGCAACGATTAAAATCATGACAGCTCGATTTCTTAGAGAGTTGAATGTTATCAATAAAGGCATAAAACAGATTGAAACAGGGTATTACAATACGCGGTTACCAGATTTCTATTTCTCTGAATTGACTGATATATCGGATTCATATAATCAGGCAATGTCTCAACTGGAAAAAATTTGCCGTG
>DRLZ01000142.1 GCA_011322755.1 Crenotrichaceae bacterium | reverse complement strand
CTTTTAATCCACCCATTTCAGCTAATTCCTCACCAGCCAGATCTTTCGTGAATGCACCAATGGGAACCAATCTAACCATCACACCCGACTCTTGAATCAACTCAATCATTGCAGGGCTATCAATGACTGGTGTCGTGTCTGGTGGAATACACAACGTGGTGATGCCAGAGCGCACAGCTGCACGGGATTCACTGGCAATTGTTGCTTTGTTTTCATCACCAGGCTCACGGAATCGTGCGCACAAATCAACAAAACCGGGACAAACAATAGATTGATCGGCGATTATTTCCTGATTAACCTGAAAGCCGTCCGGTTTATCACCAACAGCTGCAATTTTTCCGTGACTAATAAAGACGGGCAGGATTGCATCAATCTGGTTTTCCGGATCAATCACCCGCCCTCCAGAAATAACAATATTGGCTTGAGTCATTTTTGCTGTTGACTACGTGTCTGATTGTGACTACTCATGGTCAATGCCATGGTTGCCATCCGAATCGCTATACCATTGCTGACTTGTTTCAAAATGACAGAACGATCGCCATCAACAACACGTGACTCGATTTCCACTTCACGATTGATGGGGCCAGGATGCATGACAATCACATCACTTTTTGCAAGTTTCAAGCGTTGTTCTGTTAATCCATAACGCGAAAAATATTCGTGTTCAGATGGTAAAAAAGCTCCATGCATGCGCTCTTTCTGCAAGCGTAAACCAATTACAACATCAGCACCAGCAAGTGCGTAGTCGATCTGCTCATAGACGCGCGCGCCAATCGTCTGAATATCATCAGGCAACAAGGTTCGTGGTGCAATAACACGCACCTCCTGAGCACCAAGAGTAGTCAGCGCACGAATTTGAGACCGGGCAACGCGAGAGTGCAGAATATCGCCAATAATGACGACAATTAATCCTTCAATTTGCCCCTTGAATTGCCGAATCGTGAACATATCCAGCATTGCCTGGGTAGGATGTGCATGGGAACCATCCCCGGCATTAATCACACTGATATGTGGCGCAATATGACGGGCAATAAAATGTGCGGCACCACTCGAAGCATGTCGAACCACAAACATGTCCACATGCATGGCTTGCAAATTACGTATTGTATCAAGCAAGCTTTCTCCCTTGCTTGCTGACGACGTTGAAATATTAACATTCAGCACATCTGCAGAAAGACGTTTCGCTGCAAGTTCAAACGTCGTGCGAGTACGAGTGCTGTTCTCGAAGAACAGGTTGACCACTGTCTTACCACGCAGTAATGGTACTTTTTTGACGGCCTGATCTGCAACACTACCGAATGAATCAGCAGTATCCATAATTTCAGTTAGCAACTCGCGACTTAATCCAGCAATTGACAGAAAGTGACGTAAACGTCCATTCTGATCAAGCTGGGAACAAGCTGCGTTATGTTGCACTGAACACCTTGGTTAATATAGTTTGAGAGTATTCCGGCTGTCTGAGTCTATTGAATTCAAATTAAATTTTGAAATTTCAAGTCATTGACTGGCAATAGTGTAATACGTACAACCCCCTCTTAGTCAAGCGTTTGACTAAATAACACAACAGTGGAATTTCGATCAGGGATGAATAAAATAAGTCAATATGCTTGTGAGAAGAAGTTAAACCAGACGAATTTAAGTGTTGTTATAGTTATGATGCGTCTTTTAGAAATACAGTCTCAATTTTAAATTGCAAAGAACTGGCTACGATTGGAAAAATCACCGATGGAGCATTTGATACAAATTTCCACTGGAATCATACAGGATTATCTTATTATTGCTCTGCTCACCGTATACGTAAGTTTTGCTATTCTCGGGATGATAGATATAACCTTCGAGCTTGCCGTTTTTCAACAGAACGACTTCTCCATAAACAAAAGTTTGCCCGAGGTAGCCTGAAACAGAAAAACGATGTGAGCGATATCCAGGGATTTTCGTCTCTCTCTTGGAATGATTTTTTTGCTGATAAGTCGCTGCGGGTTTGCTAGTGTCCTTTTGATGTTTGCCTGTTGCTGACTTGGTTCTATTTACCGCCTCGTCAATCACTTGATTCGTTGTTTTCTCTACAGAACGATCAGGTAATTGATCAAAGATTGCAGTCGCCGTAATGAGAATGAAGACACCTGTTTTAATCACAAGCGATATCACATTAATTCCCAGCGGTGACTTCGCCTACTCCATCGATGCTTTTGTTAATAGCATTCGGATGTCCGTAGTAAGTAACATCACTCACACCATCAATCGTGACATCCAGTTTATTTGTGGCAGTTACTACAACATCTGTTGAACCATCAACATTAATGGTGACATTTTCGGCATGGAGTGCTTTGGTATCAACGTGACCACTCCCATCGACCTGAATAATCAAGTTTTTAACTTTGCCCTGCGCTGTAATATCACCAGTACCGTCCAGGTTTATTTCAAACGAATTGCCTGCTATTCCTTGTAAGTTTATATCTGACGAGCCATCTAACAGAAGTTGACCGAGCAAAGCAGGTCCATAAACTTTGGCATGAACCCGACTCCCTGTTGAATAAGACCGCTCAGTATCAATCAATAATGTACTCCCTCTGACTACTGAAGTTACCACAGGTGCAATATTATCATCAGCAGTTAGCACCAACTGATAGCGATCTGATGCAATGTACTCAATATCAGCTGCAATGTTGACCGACAATTTATCAAATGCAGAGAGTTTGCGCTTGTCTGTCACGATATTCCCACTACCCTGAATAACATTCGATGATCCTGAGCCATATTCCTGACCATCAATCATTATTTTTCCGGTTACTGCTTCGCTCAAGGCTGTACCTGAAAACCCAGTAAAAGCCAATACAAACAAGACATTCCATTTGAAATTCATCTTGAATACTCCACTCAAGAACTACTGTTGAAACTGATGTATTTCTACGCGACGATTCACAGCAGCATAAGGATCCTGTCCACTTAAAGGGGAATATTCTCCTTTACCTGAAATAACCAGTCGATCTTGTTCAATACCGTACTTATAAAATAGATATTGTTTGATCGCATCTGCACGACGCATGGAAAGTTGCTGGTTGTACTGAGCGCTACCACTTGCATCTGTATGACCTTCAATCACTATTTTTTCGGATCGCAAATCATCTCTCGACAGCATTTTACCTAGCTCATCCACATAAGGGCGGGATGCATTTGTTATTTCTGCTGAATTGTAATTGAACTGAATGGGCAATCCGATACCAACAGATTCTACAGCCGGTGGAGTAGGCGCAGTTGCCGTCTCTATCGGATCAAAACTGATTGAACGTGTTTTTGGTCGCTTCGTGCGCTGTGTTGCTGTGGGAAATAACTGACTCGCCATTTCATCCGCAGATGGAACATTACTGTACATTCTGACATTCTCAGCCAGCGTGACTGTTGATATCTGCATTGCGACGACTGCCATCAGAGCGCTACAAAATCTACTGACCAGTCTTGAATGCTGATGATGTAAATCGTTATTACAACTCATAATTACTACCTCTTTATCCTACTTTATTTTGTTATTAACATATCAAGTTAAATAATCTGAATTCGCCTTGACCTCAGTATCATTTATAATTTCAAATCAATCGATGATCAATTATTTGTGTTCCCAACGGGTTACGTGACCAGCCGTATCGAAGAACACAACCTGGGTAATAAATTCAAGCGACTCTCCCCACGAACCGCTCTTTGTTCCCTGGCAGGTATAACAATGTCGACCCCATGCAGCGCGAACCTGTTCCCTGGTCATGCCCTTGGCAATCATACCTGATTTTATTAGCTGCACCATTTCAGGTGCCCATTCAGGATGTTGTGCTATATATTCCTCACGTCGTACAGGTTGAGTTTCGCAAGCTGCCACCACAAGTACAACCAAAGCGAGTATTACTGTTCTATTCATTTCCGGCCTCCCTAATTCAAGGCTGCTTGATTCTCAGTACCTGCCAGCACCTTGAATTCTGCACCCATTGTTGAAAACGCCTGGTTTGTTTCACCCGCAGTGAATTCCCCATCATCACCAAGTGGAAATGTATCTGCAGATATCGGGTTTAAAGAAGCAGCGGCACGAATCTTGTCGACACCTACAGGCGCACCTACCTTAAGATTGACAGGTGATCCGATTGGTGGAATTCGAACTGTCTTACCTGGTTGAACAAAATTGTCGTTTTGATACGGATTGGGAAACAATGTGGATACTTTACCAGCCGAATTAATCGTAACAATACGCACAAACATCGGTTGGGTCACTTTAAAATAGATTTCCATCGGCTCACCAATCGTAAAGGATTGTTTGTTAGTCCAGACTTTGACTTCACCTAACTGTGTCGGTTTCAAATCGCTCACTTTGGGTTGTGAAGTCGTTTCCGCAATCGCGTCCAGCGGCGGTGCCTCATTCAAAGCGAGTACTCTAAGATTAGTGTTGTAGTCATCAACCATGGCGTTGACTTGTTTGCGCCTTACTCGTGTTTTTATATCCAGCGGTACATTTTCAAATAGTGCCAGATAAACCTCCTCACTAATCGGCGGTTTACCCTGCAAACTGTATTGAGCTTGAAATTCACTCATTGCATTTCGAGTTTTTGTATCCAATCGCCCGGTGACTTCAACGTTTTTATTGTAGAGGTAGAGAAACTCCTGCATTTTTGCAATGCGGTCTGCCGGTTCAAGGCTATAAAATTCTTCCCGAACCGCATCGAGAACCACAGAGTCCGGTTTACTACCAGGTAACAACCTCCAATAAGGTAATTTTTGATATTTCCCAATCACCTGGATTACACTCAGCTGAACCAGAAGACGCACTGCTGCATGGCGCCCTTGTACTTTTTTGATTTTTCCACGCACACCCAGGGTCTGACCATAAACAGTAAAGCCCAGATTATCGACTCCAAGACCTTTGTTAACACTAATCGT
>DRLZ01000141.1 GCA_011322755.1 Crenotrichaceae bacterium | reverse complement strand
CCAGCGGGGTCACGCTGCCGGCCCTGACTCTGGCCGATGCCGTCTTAACCACCTGATCGGCTAGATCCAGCATTTGCTGTAATAAATCCAGACGCTGCTGAGCCGTTAACACCTCGATAAAAGCCTGTGTCACCTGAGTCAAAACATTGATTCGCTGGGTCTCATAATCCCAGTCAGCCAGTTCCTGAGTCAGTGAAGCTGTTTGTATTCTGGCTGCACGTTTACCGCCCAGCTCAATCAATTGACTGAGTTGCAAGGTCACCACATCACCATCAGCGCCTTTGAATTTATTATTGCCAAAATTGGATGCCTGAACACCAAACACAGGATTCGGTAACAAGCCAGCTTGTAAAGTCGCCGCTTCTTGCGCCCTGGTTTCCCGGGAAAAAGCCGACAATAGCGGGTTATGAGTTAATGCCAAAGCCAGAGCTTGTGACAACACAAGCGTTTCAGACGGCTCATTGATTAGAGCTGTGTCAGCATGTGTTTGAGCAAGATACACACTGAAAACGATACCGACGAGCAACTGAAGGCATTGTTTGGTATAGATATTTTGTATAAACCGGTTCATAGAACCTCCTGATGAATCACGCTATCGTTCTCAAGCAACCAAGCTGAGATCGTGGATAAAGGAGGCGCCAGACAGGTTAAATCAAGATATGTTAAATCAACATAAATGCGAGTCTTTTGCAGGTTTGCATAATGAATTCAGAAAAGCAGTCCACCGGAAAACGATGATGGTTATCCTGCTGTCAGGATATCAGTGATGGCAAACGATTATTGACCTATCAAACGCCAGAGCCTAAAGAGTGTAATTGGCTCAGGCAATCGGAGGGCGTAGTTTGGGTGGTAAGCTTCTGGAGTACCAGAAATCAGAACCGAGAGGGAAGTTGACTGTGTGTTGTGCAGAAATATTGACAGCAACAAATGACAGTGTCGCCAGTGTCTGCCCCATATGACCGCCGTGGTCATAACTGCAAACACCACAATGAGAATAATGATCCTGATTCGCGGTTTGAGAATCAGCAATAGACTGTACCTGTTGCACAGAAGTAGCGTGATGCGGCTGATTATCAGTCACTAGCAGATTATGGATATCTGTCACCATCCAGGTCGACATCCAGAATGTTACAAATGCCAGAAAATAAATACTCAGTCGTCTCATTATGAGTGTAAGAATAGCAAGAATGTGTAAAAGTTCAACTCTTTCTATACTTCGCGCGGCCACGGATGCGGAATTTATCGTGGTTGATTTTTGTCGAGAGCAAGGCGCTGAAACAGGCGCATAGTGAGCTATGCAACTATTTTAGAAACGCCGCTATCGGCAAAAAGCGAGCGTGAGAAATCCGTAGCTGTGACCGTGCGGAGTATAACAGGGTTGTGACTACACAACTGAGTACTAACAGCCTTGTTTTAAAGAGTGTACAGCTGGAAGAGTGTCACTAATTGTTAATCAACTTCATGCGCTGTCTTCAACCTGTATTCATGTAAATATCTTATAACGATATGATTACAGCTATTAATAATGTACAAGAATCATTATGATGACTCCATTGTGAGGTTTGGCAGGATGATCGATTTCAAACAGTGTTGCCTGATGAAAAATAGTGGACTTTTTCTGACGATGGCGATTTGTGTTGTTCCGCAAATTAAAGCTGTCGAGTCTTCCGATACGGCGATTGATTGTTCGACTGCAAAAATCAATTTTGTCGAGAACCCTGAGTGGACATATCAGGAACGACTTGAAGCAATGAATAAGGCATTTTATGAGTCCGTGGAACGTTACGCGTTGTGTCAGTCGTCGATTCAATCCAGTGGTGGTGCATCGTCTGCATCAGCAAATACGTCTTCACAGGCATCAGGTGATGGTGATCAAGCAGGGGCAACTTCTGTTGCAAGCCCGTCAATAACAGGGACAGAGGCCAAAACCAGGACACAAAGCGCCTCCAGTGAATCTGATGATTCGGTTTTGACTGACAAATCAGGCAAGCAACCAGTTGCTTCTAAACAAGCGGTTACGCCAAATGGCAAGACGCCTGAAGACATTCCTGGCGCCGATAACGATGATGTGATCGCCGCGCAAATTCGCCTTGCCGCAGAAATCGAGACAGACCCGGATAAGAAAGCAAAGCTATGGAATGAGTACCGCAAATACAAAGGACTGCCAACCCGATGAACTCAATTGTAAAACTTAATTTCGCCCTCAAACTGTTTGTTTGTGTCTTCGTCTTCGCTCTTGTCTTCGCAGGTTGTGCGTCGACTAGTGGTAACAATGGCGCGGTCAAGGTTGGCCCCAAACCGTCCTCGGCATTTGAAAAACAGCCCGATGAAGCCATCCTGGAGTTACCAAAACTGGATGTCATTATCCCTGTTTTTAATCCGGGTTTGTCTGAAGACGAGGAGAATTATGAAGAGGAAGGCATTTGGCCCGAGTTACGGCGGGCTGAAGCCAACCGCTTTGCCTACAAACTAAAGCAGGCGCTTGACGAAAGTGGTGCATTTGGTGCTGTACGTGTCACGCCAGACCAGACAGCCTCTGGAGATTTATACGTGCTTGGTACAATCGACCAATCAGATGGAGAAGATGTCGCATTTCATTTAAACGTTGTTGATATCAGCGGCAAGCAATGGCTTGATCGTGATTTTTCACATGAAGTCGAAGCATCGTTTTACAAAAATACGAGAAATACCGGGCAAGATGCGTATGATCCTGTTTTTGAAAAAGCTGCCAGAAAAATTGTTAAGGCATTGAGAAAGCATCATGCTTCAGAACTGGATAATTTAAAATACCTTGCCAATTTGCAGTTTGGAGCCAGTTTTAATGAGCTTGCTTTTTCGGAATATATGCAAACCGATGGGGGGCATGTCAAACTGGTGAGTAAACCAAGCGATCAGGATCCATTGTTTCAAAGAGTACAGGCTATTCGTGTCCAGGAGCAGTTGTTTGTCGATAATCTTCAGAATAATTACGCCTTGTTTTCGCAAAACATGACCGATAGTTATCTGGCATGGCAAAAAGCCAGCTTTATTGAGAAACAATTAAAAAGCGATGCAGAAACGACCGGTATTCTCAAAATAGCCGGAGGTGTTGTGCTGATTGCATTGGCGATTGCGGCAGCAGCGTTTGATGGTGGAACCGCGCTGAATATTGCGCTGGGTACAGCGGCTGCTGTCGGTGGGATCGGTGGGGCGACAATGATTGCGAGTGGTTATCAGTCAACAGAAGAAGCCAAATTTCATCAGGACGCGCTTAACGAGGTGGGTGAATCGATTAATCTTGAGATGTCTCCCCAGCTTATTTCCCTTGAGAATGAAACAGTGAAACTGACGGGTAATGCTCAGGAACAGTTTGCGCAATGGCGTGAATTTCTAAAGCGCATCTATGAACAAGAATCCACGCCTGATACAAAACTTTGACGCACAGTGACATTTGAACAAAAAATCACGGATGCCAAGACCAGGCAGCGCAATCGCGTGTTCGCAGCGGCGATTGGACTGTTGGCTGTTGTCTTATTCTGCTTTCTGATATTTGTTTTTGTTTCTCCCGATTTATTCAAGCATGATGCTGATACAGGGCTGTCCACTGAATCAGAACAACCAGAAATCAAGCCAGCTTCTCAATCACCGTCACCGTCAGTCCCGGATGAACAACTGCGCCAAAATTATCTCGATGCCTTGAGTCAATACGAGAACACGCTCAAGCCCGAACTGGATAAAATCGATTTGCCGGCCTGGAATCAAGCGCGTTCCGAACAGCTTGATCAATTAAGTGACAAGGCGCTGGTAGAATTTACAGCAAGTGACTATGCTGGCGCTGCAAACACCATCGAACAGCGAAACCAACTTGCCCGGAGCACAATTGACGAGAGCAAGCAGGCGTTTGAACAAGCGTTGTCAAATGCGCAAAAAGCCTATCAAGCAGATCAGTACAATGATGCGAAGTTACAGATAGCACAAGCGCTAATGCTCGATAAAAGCGCTGATGCCGCTGCTGCGCTTGCTGCCAAAATTTACACAATGCCGGCAATTCTGAGTTTGCTCGACAAAATTAATACCGCAAAAGTTGAAAATAAACCGGAGAAAGAATTACGGTTGATTAAAGAGTTGCTCAAGATTGCTCCTGATCGCACATCGGCTGCTAATCGCAAACAGGCGCTTGTGAGCAGGATTCGTCAAAGTCATTTCAATGCCGCGATTGCCAAATCCTACCAGGCATTGGAACGCGGTGATGCGCAAACAGCGCGACAAACAATTAACTCGGCAAAAAAGATTTTTCCGCATCGTCAGGAAATTGCCGATGCGACACTTTCTTTGCAAAATCTTGAGAAAAAGCAACGGCTTAATCGACATCAGCAAGCCATTCAGCAGGCGATTACCGCTGATGACTGGGTGACTGTAAAACAACAGGCAGAACGCGTCTTGCAAGAACGCAGTGATGATAAAGCCGCTCTGGAATCACTCAAAAAAGCGACAACAATTGTCGCCTTGAGCAAGACATTTGATGAGTCGCTCCAACATCCTTTTCGCTTGACCAACCAGCAACTTGTCTCAGGAATGAAAAGCAAACTGGCTGAAGCGACTGCATTGTCCGGCTTTAGTCCGTCGCTGAGCAAAAAAATGCAAACCCTATCCGGTCTTATGAAACAGGTGAATACAAAAATTCTGGTGGAAGTGTCGTCTGATAATCAGACAGACATCAGTGTTCGTGGAGTTGGCAAAATCGGCAAGACAGAGCTCAAAACATTACACTTGCTGCCGGGTCAGTATACGTTTGAAGGCAAACGAAAAGGTTTTAAGTCCAAATT